>NZ_JACGMO010000259.1:0-1801 GCF_015354745.1 Micromonospora sp. S-DT3-3-22 | reverse complement strand
TCCGCCAAACCCAACGCCCCACCTACGACACCCTCGTCCAACACCAAATCACCACCGCCAAAAACACCACCACCGACACCCCCGAACAACAACTCACCACCCTCCTCCACACCGGCGACACCTGGACCATCAGCTAAGTCGGGCGAGCAGTGCGACGTGGCCGTGCCCCGGGGTCGGGGCACGGCCACGTCGGCGTCGGCGGACCGCCGGGTGGGCGGTGCGGAGGCCCGGGAGGCGGTACGGGTCGGTCAGGAGGGGGTGGTGGTGGCGGTGGGGCGGTCGTCGCGGACGTGCACCAGCATGTCGCCGGTCTCGATCACCGCGCCGGCCCGGTCCGCCAGGGTGACCACCTTGCCCCGCCGTACCAGGGCGATGACCAGGGACTCCAACTCGCGGGGGGACTTGCCGACCTCGTGCCGCTCGGCGGAACGCATCGCCAGCGCCATGCCCTGCCCGGGGGTGAGCAGATCCTCCACCACGTCGATCAGGGGCGGCGCGGAGGTCGAGAGGCCGAGCAGCCGACCCGCGGTCGCCGAGGACACGATCACGTGGTGCGCGCCGCTCTGCCGCAGCAGCGGGGCGTTCTCGGCCTCCCGTACGGCGGCGATGATGCGTACCTGACCGGCGGTGAGCTGCCGGGTGGTCAGCGCCACCAGCACGGAGGCGTCGTCGCTGTCGGTGGCGATGATGACCGCCTTGGCGTTGCGGACGTGCGCCTCCTCCAGCACCGACGAGCGGGTGGCGGAGCCCTCGATGGCGACCAGTCCGGCCGAGGTGGCCTGCCGCAACGCCGTCCCGCTGCGCTCCACCACCACGATCCGGGACTTGTCCAGCCCGTTCTCCAGCAGGGCGGAGACCGCGCTGCGGCCCTTGGTGCCGTAGCCGCAGATGATGACGTGGTCCTTCACGGTTCTCCTCCACCGCCCCAGCCGACGGCCGGTCCGGTACTGCTCGGTCAGGACTTCCAGGGTGGTGCCGACCAGGATGATCAGGAAGATCACCCGGGCCGGGGTGATGAACAGGACGTTCACCAACCGGGCGGACTGGTCGTACGGGGTGATGTCGCCGTACCCGGTGGTGGAGAGGGTGACCACCGCGTAGTAGAAGCAGTCGAGCAGGGTCAGCCCGTTCTCGTCCACGTCGCGGTAGCCGCCACGGTCCAGATAGACCACCGCGACGGTGAGCAGGACCAGGCCCAGGGCGGCGGCCAGGCGGAGACTCAAGGCGCTGAGCGGACCCCGCCGCTGCGCCGGGAAATGGATCACGGTCGGTCCTGCTCCCCCTGGGTCGCCTGCACGAGCACAACATAGCGGTTGGCAGGCGGACCGACCGGCCGGGTCGCCGACCCTACCTGCGGTGAACGCCCCCTCACGGTCGCGGCGGGCGGTGCCGGGCCCGGGAAACCGGCATGATGGGAGGGTCCCCGGACACCGGCCACGAGGAGGCCCGCATGTCGCTGCTGCGTCGGGTGATCGGTGGCGTGCTGCGCCGGGTACGACTGCGTCAGGGCCGCACCCTGCGCGAGGTGGCCGCCGCGGCCGGGGTGTCCCTGCCCTACCTCTCCGAGGTCGAGCGCGGGCGGAAGGAAGCCTCCTCCGAGGTGTTGGCGGCGATCTGCCGTGCGCTCGGGATCAACCTGTCCGACCTGCTCGAAGAGGCCCGCGACGAGCTGCGCCGGGTCGAGCGTCGGGTGCCCGTGCCACCGGGCGGCGGCCTGGCCCGGCTAGATACGAAGAGCACACGACTGAACTCCACCCACACGCTCGAAGCCCCTACGCCGGCTTCTCCCCGCAAAACGGGC
>NZ_JACGMO010000258.1:0-2104 GCF_015354745.1 Micromonospora sp. S-DT3-3-22 | reverse complement strand
CCGGTGCCGCCGGGACGGCTGCTGCGCACCGTGCTGCTCGACGGCTGCCTGCGCCGCGACCTGGACGCCCTGCGCCGGCTGCTGCGCGGCTACGCGGGGTGGCTCGCCGGGCAGGCCGACCCGGACGGGCGGCTCACCGGCGCGGCGGCGCTGGCCGACCCGGACACCGTGGTCGTGGACGGGGACGCCTTCGCGGTGCTCGACCCGAGCTGGCGGGCCAGCGAGCCGCTGCCCGTGGAGGTGACGCTGGCCCGGGGGCTGTGGCGGTTCGCGGTCACCCTGCTCACCGGCGGCTACGCCCACCCGTGGCCGTCCACCCTGGACGTCGCCGGGTTGACCGTGGTCCTCGGCGGCGTCGCCGGGCACGACCTGGACCGGGCCACCGTCGACACGGCCGTGGAGACCGAGGCGGCGGTCGCCGCCGCGCTGCGCGGCCTGGACGCCGACGGGCGGGGGACGCTCGCCACCGAACTGCGGGCGGTCACCCCCACCGACCCGCCCGCCGGGCCGCGCAGCTACCAGCAGATGCGGGAAGCCTGGGTACGCCAGCGGGAGGAGCTGACCCGGCTGGCCGCCCTGCTGAAGTGGACCGAGGAGCTGCTCACCTCGCGGGAACGGGCGCTGCGCCGCGCCGACGCCACGATCAACCTGCTCAGCGGCTCGCTCAGTTACCGGGTGGGCCGGCTCGCCATCACCCCGGCCCGGCTGGCGAAGCGGGGTGCGCGGGCGGCCAAGCGGCGGGCCCGCGAGGCCCTCGGCCCGAAGCCGCAGGAGGAGCAGCAGTGACCGCCCCGGCCACCCCGCCGACGGGCCGGCCCGGCAGCGCGGAGGTCCCCGGACGGGACGCGGCCGGGTCGCCCGGCTGCGACCTGCGGATCGTCGGGATCGTGCAGGCCCGGATGGGTTCGTCGCGGCTGCCCGGCAAGGTGCTGCGCCCGCTGGCCGGACGCACCGTGCTCGGCCGGGTGGTCCGGGCCGCCCGGGACAGCGGGGTCCTCGCCGACCTGGTGGTCGCCACCAGCGTCGACCCCGTCGACGACGCGGTGGTCGCCGAGTGCGCACGGCTCGACGTGCCCGTGCACCGGGGGCCGGTGGACGACGTGCTGAGCCGCTTCGTCGGCGCGCTCGACGCCCACCCGGGCGACGCCGTGATGCGGTTCACCGCCGACTGCCCGCTGCTCGACCCGGAGATCGTCACCCTGGTGGCGACGGTCTACCGGGCCGTCCCCGGGCTCGACTACGCCAGCACCTCGATCGCGCGTACCCTGCCCCGGGGGCTGGACGTGGAGATCATCCGGGCGGACGCGCTGCGTACCCTGGACCGGCTCGCCACCGACCACCACCGGGTGCACGTCACGTCCTTCGCGTACGCCCATCCGGAGCTGTTCCGGGTGCTCGGGGTGACCCTCACCCCGGACCGGTCCGCGCTGCGGCTCACCCTCGACACCGACCGGGACTGGGCGCTGGTCCGCGCCGTCGTCGACCACTTCGGCGACGTCAGCGTGCCGCTGGCGAAACTCGCCGACTGGCTGGACGGGCGGCCCGAACTGCGTACCCTCAACTCCTCGGTACGCCAGAAGCGGCTGGAGGAGTCCTGAACCCACCACGGATCGGGCTGCGCTGCGACGCCGGCCCGGACACCGGCGTCGGGCACCTGGTGCGGTGCCTGGCCCTGGGCGAGGAGTTCCTGGCCCGGGGTGCCCGGGTCGAGCTGTTCGGCACGGTCGACCGGGTCGGCTGGGCCGCCGCCCACCTGGCCGCGTGCGGCATCCCGGTCCACCCCGGCCCGGACACCCCCGCCGGGCTGGTCGAGGCGGCCCGTACGCACGCCCTCGACGCGTTCGTGCTCGACTCGTACGAGCTGGACCCGGCCGGGGCCGGGGCGCTGCGGGCGGCCGGCGTGCTCACCCTGGCGATCGTCGACGGCGACACCCGGGGCCAGGACGCCGACCTCTACCTGGACCAGAACTTCGGCGCGGACACCCCCGACGGGCAGCCCACCGCCGGCGCACCCGGCGACGGGCGGCTGCTGGCCGGGGTCCGGTACGCGCTGCTGCGCGACGCGGTGACCGCCGCTCGGCCGGCCGCCAGATCGGAAGAGCGT
>NZ_JACGMO010000257.1:0-2268 GCF_015354745.1 Micromonospora sp. S-DT3-3-22 | reverse complement strand
GGAGGAGGACACCCAGATGAGCGCCGCCACAGCGATCACCAAGATGCCCTACGACTTCTCTCCTGCCCGGATGCGCTGCGTGGAACTCGCCGGACGGCTCTTCGGCGAGGCCCTTGCCGACGCCCACTGCGCGGACAGCTGATCGCCTGTGCCCTGCACTGACGTGGCCCGACAACCGGTCGCGTTCATCCGTTGACCGATCTGTGATAGGCGCTCAGTTCCTGGTCGCTTCGCGGTTAGGTCGACGCTGGGCGATGGTCTCGAATGGCTCATCCGAGGTTGAGCCAGGCTTTGGTGGCGCCGTTGGTCGGGTTGATGTCGAGGTAGTCGGCTCGGCCGTCTCCGTTGAGGTCGGCGAACTGGATTCGTGTGCCGGCCGAGCCGAAGCCGCGGGTCGCTTGGCCGCCGGAGGCCCAGAGCCAGCCTCCTCCCGTGGCTGGGCCGTAGTTCGCCCAGACGTTGACTGAGCCGTCGTCGCCTAGGGCGAGGTAGTCGGCCTTGCCGGTTCCGTTGAGCGGGGTGAACCTGATCTGTGTGCCGGGCACGTTCACGCCGAGCGCCACGGTGCCCACCGGGGTCCAGTACCAGCCTCCTGGTGCTTGGCCGCCGTTCAGCCAGCCCTTGACGGAGCTGTCGCCGTCGACCGCGAGGTAGTCGGCCTTGCCGTCGCCGTTGAGGTCGGCGAAGCGGATGGTGTCGCCGGGCACGTTCACCCCTAGGGCGAAGGTGCCCACCGGGGTCCAGTACCAGCCTCCCGGCGCCTGGCCGCCGTTCAGCCAGCCCTTGACGGAGCTGTCGCCGTCGACCGCCAGGTAGTCGGCCTTGCCGTCGCCGTTGACGTCGGCGAAGCGGATATGGCTGCCGGGCACGTTCACGCCGAGCGCGATGGTGCCCAGCGGGGTCCAGTACCAACCTGCCGGGCCTAGACCGCCGTTGAGCCAGGCCTGGACCGAACTGTCGGCATTGACCTGTAGGTAGTCGGCCCTGCGGTCGCCGTTGATGTCGGCGTAGGTGATCCGGGCGGATGTTCCGGAGGTGATCGGGCCCTGCGGTGGGGTCCAGAGCCAGCCACCGCCGGACGCGGGACCGCTGTTGAGCCACATCCGGGTCGAGCTGGTCGACGGATCGACGGCGAGGTAGTCCGCCTTACGGTCGCCGTCCATGTCGGCGAAGCGGATCCGGCTGCCGGGCACGTTCACCCCGAGTGCGACGACACCCCGCAAGGGGAAGTTCATGCGAGGGCCTGTACCCATTCCCGCCTCGACCGAACTGTCGGCTCTGACATGGAGGTAGTCGACGAAGCCGTCGCCGTCGAGGTCGGCGAAGAGCATCTGTTCGCCTTCAGGGACGAACCACGCGTTCGGCGTCATGGCCCTGCTGCCGTCACGCCGGAATATGTACAGGGTAGAGTCGTCCCGGTCGTAGGCCATCAGTTCGGCGGCGCCGTCGCCGTCCCAGTCCGGGAACTGCCATTCAAGGTTACCGGCCCTGGTGAAGATCGTCGTATGTGTGGTCCAGGTGATCGTGCCGTCGGGTTCGATGCCACCGTTGTCCCACATGTCGACGTAGCCGTTGGTGTGCGTGAGCACGAAGTCGGCCCGGCCGTCGCCGCTGACATCGGCGTAGTGAACCTCGTCCCCGCCGCCCAGGGCGATGTTGCCGGGGTGGTTTCCCGGGGTGATCGTGCCGAGGGCCACCGTGCCCTGCGGATCCCAGCCACGAACCGGGCCACCGGTGTCACCGCCGGGCGGCGGCGCGACCCAGCCGGCGAACTCGACCGCCTGGATGCCCTCGTAGAACACGTCCGCCATTTTTTGGTAGCCGGAGTCGTTGGGGTGAAGGTAGTCGGCCAGGTCGGCGGTGGTCACCGAGGCCATGTCGACCAGCCACACGCGCTTTCCGTCGTCCTGACGCTGGGCGACCACGTCCGGGAGGGAGTTGTTGTAGTCGAAGATCCGTCCTTGAGTGTCCACGTTGCGGGAGGGGACGATCGTCGAGACCACCACGGTGACGTCGGGCAGGTCACGCACGATCTGATCGATCAGGTTGCCCAGCCGGGCCGGCGCACCGGCTGGGTCCACGTTCCGGTTCATGTCATTGGTGCCGATATGCAGCAACACGAGGTTGGGCTTGTAGGCCGCTACAGATCTTGAATGGTCAGGTTGTGTCGGGTTCGAGGGTCAGGCCGGTGTGGGCGAGGAAGCTGTCGAGTAGGTCGGTGCGGTACTGGATGCTCTTGAGTCGGTGTTTGATGATCGCCTGGAGGTG
>NZ_JACGMO010000256.1:0-2298 GCF_015354745.1 Micromonospora sp. S-DT3-3-22 | reverse complement strand
GCTCGCCCTCACGGCGGGCGGCGCGGTGCCGCCCGCCCCGCATCCGGCCACCGACGTCGACCCGGCCGTCGACGGTGCCCCCACCGCCGTGCCGGCCGGAACCCCGGATCCGGCACGACCGGGCCCACCGCGCCGACCGTCCCCCGTGGACCGGTCCGCCCCGCCGGCAGACCCGGTGGTACGCGCCGACGCCGCGGCACAGCCCGATCCGGGCCGTACCGCCGCTGTTCCCGACGCCGGCCCGGTGCCGCCGGGCATCGACGGCGGCCTCGACACCGAGGTGACCTCGCCCGCCGGCACCCTGGTGGTCCGCGTGCCCGGGGTGGCGGCCGGTGGCGGGCAACCGCACCACGCCTGGCAGATCCCGGCGCAACCCCGACCGTCGATGCGGCTGCCGGTCCGGCTCGGCCACCGGCAGGGCTGGGCGCTCTGGGTCGACCTGGCCGGCACCTCGGACGTGTTCACGGTCACCGGCCCGGTCGAGGCAGCCCGGCACCGGGCCCGGACGCTCGCCGAGCAGGTACACACCGCCGGGCACACGGTCACCGTGATCGGTGACCTGTTCGGACCCGACCTGCCCGACGGCTGGGTCCGCCGGGCGGCCTTCCCCACCGGGGAGGCGGACCTGCCCGACGGTACCGGGGTGCTGTGCAGCGCCGCCCTGTCCGGCACCGAGTTGGCCTTCGCCCGCCGGATCGCCGCCCTGACCGGGCACCGGCTGGTGCCGATCGTCGTCGGCCGGGCGTTGCGGGCCCGCTGGTCGGTGACGGTCCGGCCGGACGTCCCGGCCCGGCCCGACCCCGTCGCCGCCGTCGCCCCGGCCGGTGCGGCCCACGGCGACGGGTCCCCTGCTGACGGTGGTACGCCGTGACCGGTGGCCGGTTTCCCCACGGCCCGGGTGAACCGTGACCGGCGGCGCGCCGTTGTGGTCCCGGGGTGCCACGTCGGACGGCCCCGCCGGGCCGGGGCGTCCCACCGGCCGATGCCCGCTGGTGACGAGGAGACGGTGGATGAGCCGGTTGCTGGTGTCCTGGACCCGGTCCCTGGGTTGCCTCATGGTGACCTGCGCGCTGGTGTTCGCCCCGCCCGCCCCGGCCCGGGCGGCCCCGCCACCGCCCCCGACGTACGTGAAGTACTACACGGTGTACGGCGGGTCCGAGGGCGCGGTGACGGACCTGACCGGGGTGGCCGCCCGGTTCCTGGCCGACCCCGACCGGGCCGACGAGGTCTACCGGCTCAACGAGGGCCGCCGGCAGCCCGACGGCCGGGCCCTGACCGCCGTCGGGCAGCGGCTGTCCCCCGGTTGGCTGCTGGTGCTGCCCTGGGACGCGTCCGGCGACGAGGTCCGCTACGGCCTGCTGCCGGCGGACACCCCGACGGCGAAGCCGGGCCGGCCCGCCGCCGGCGCGGGCGTTCCGGGCTGCGTCGCCGCCGTCTCCGGCGACGGCGGGTCCCCATGGGTCGACCCGGAGCTGTCCCCGGCGCGCGCCTGGCCGCACAGCACGGGTGCCGGGGCGCTGGTGGCGGTGGTCGACTCCGGCATCGACGGGGAACTGGCCGCCCTCGCCGGCCGGGTCGCGCCCGGTTCGGACGTCATCACCGGTAAGGCCCGCGCCGACACCGACTGCCTGGGCACCGGCACCGCCATGGCGAGTGTGATCGCGGCGGCCCCCGGCACCGGCTCACCCGCACCACCGGTGGTCGGCGTCGCCCCCGAGGCGGCGGTCCTGCCGGTACGGATCGTCGCCGACGCGACCGACGCCGATCCGCAGCGGACGGCCCTCGGCATCGAGGTCGCCGTCTCGGCCGGCGCGACGGTGGTGGCCCTGGGCGGGTACACGAAACTCACCGATCCCGCCGTGACCGAGGCCGTCCGGTCGGCCGTGGCGCACGACGTGGTGGTGGTCGCCCCCGCCGCCACCGCCGACGGCACCCCGGCACCGGCCCAGGAGGGGCTGCTCCGGGTCGCCGGGGTCGGCCCCGACCGTCGGCCCGTCCTGGCGTACCCGGCCGGCGGGGTCGACGTGACCGCGCCCGGCCTGGACGTACCGACGCTCGCCGTCGGTGCCACCACGCCGCGGTCCCGCACCGGCACCGAGTACGCCGTGGCCTACGTCGCCGGTGTCGCCGCGCTGGTCCGCACGGCGCTGCCCGGGGCGGACGCCGTCCAGGTGGCCCGCCGGATCGCCACCACGGCCGACCCGGGCACCCGGTCGAGCCCGAGCCCGGAGCACGGCTGGGGCATGGTCGACCCGCTGGCGGCGGTCAGCACCGGCCCGGACGCGGCGGCGTCGCCGG
>NZ_JACGMO010000255.1:0-2303 GCF_015354745.1 Micromonospora sp. S-DT3-3-22 | reverse complement strand
CGGCCCCGGTGGCCGGCCCGTCCGGGTCGGCGGGCACGTCGGCGGGCGTCGGGGAGGCGTCGGGCGCGCCGCCGGCGGCCTCCTCCCGGGTACGGCGCAGCGCGTCGGCGTCGGCGGTACGGCCCTCCCGCAGCGCGGTGATCTCGGCCTCCAGCACCCCGATCAGCTCGGTCTTGTACCCGATGTCGTAGCCGGCCCGGCGCATCGCCTGGTCGACCTGGTCCATCCGGTAGCCGCGCAGGGCGGTGTCGAAGCGCAGCGCGCCGACGTCGGACTCCCGCAGCGGGCGGCCACCCGGCAGCGGGACGGCTCTGCCGTCGGGCTCGGTGGGCGCGAGGCCGTCCCGACCGGAGATCAGCACCGTCACGCCGAACACGACCGCCGCCACGGTCAACGCGACGACCAGAATGAGCAGAGTCTGACCCATACAGAGATCGTGGCACGGGGACACCCTCCGGAGCGACCCCAACCACCATCATCGTCACCGATCTTCTGGCCGGGACGGCCCGGCGACGGGCCGGGTCGCCGGGGTCGTACCGCAGCGGGGGCGGGTCGGGCGACCGGATAGCGTCGGCGTCGGCCGGGTCGTCCGGCCGGTGACCTGCGGGAGGCGGAATTGGCCGGGGCGCTGCGACTCGGGGGGCGGACCTTCGCCCCGGGTGAGCCGGTGGTGATGGCGATCGTCAACCGGACGCCGGACTCGTTCTTCGACCGGGGCGCCACCTTCGCCCAGGACAGCGCCCTGCGCGCGGTGGAGCGGGCGGTCACCGAGGGCGCGGAGATCATCGACATCGGCGGGGTGAAGGCCGGGCCGGGCGACGAGGTCGACGTGGCCGAGGAGATCCGCCGGACGGTGGACACCATCGCCGCCGTCCGGGCCGCGTTCCCCGAGGTGGTCATCTCGATCGACACCTGGCGGGCCGAGGTGGCCGTCGAGGCGGTGGCGGCCGGTGCGGACCTGCTCAACGACACCTGGTCCGGGGCCGATCCGGCGCTCGCCCGGGTGGCCGCCGAGACCGGCGTCGGGCTGGTCTGCTCGCACGCCGGCGGGTTGACGCCCCGGACCCGGCCGCACCGGGCCGCCTTCACCGACGTGGTCGCCGACGTGGTCGCGACGGTGACCGGGCTCGCCGAGCGCGCGGTGTCCCTGGGGGTACGCCCCGACGGCATCCTGATCGACCCGGCGCACGACTTCGGCAAGAACACCCGGCACTCGTTGGAGATCACCCGCCGGTTGGACGAGCTGGCCGGCACCGGCTGGCCGCTGCTGGTGGCGTTGTCGAACAAGGACTTCATCGGGGAGACGCTGGACCTGCCGGTGCCGGAGCGGTTGGAGGGCACCCTGGCCGCGACGGCGGTGTCGGCCTGGCTCGGCGCGCAGGTGTTCCGCGCCCACCAGGTGCTGCCCACCCGGCGGGTGCTGGACATGGTGGCCTCGATCCGGGGCGACCGGCCGCCGACGCTCACCCGCCGCGGCCTGGCCTGACCGGCCGGCGCCGGATGGCCCGGCCCGGCCGGCGCGGTGGTCAGGTCCAGTGCAGGATGCGCTTGCGCCAGGCGTAGAGGATGCCGAGCGCGACCACGGCCACGAAGACGCCCATCTCGGCGACCGTGACCGCGCCGAACCCGGGCCGGTCGAAGACCATCGCCCAGGGGAAGAGGAAGACCGCCTCGACGGCGAACAGCACGTAGAGGTACGCGTACACGTAGTAGCGGATCTGCATCTGCGCCCAGTCGCCGCCGACCGGGTCGAGGCCGCACTCGTAGCCGGTCCGCTTGCCGACCGGGTCGGCCGGCCGGCCGGGACGTAACACCCGGTTAGCCGAGAACGCCGTGACGAAGAAGAGGACGGCAGCGAGCAGCAGCAGCCCGAGCGTCGCGTACGAGCCCAGGTAACCGGTCACGGTGGCTGAGCCTACCGGGCGGCGGGCCGCACCGGACGACGCGAGGGCGACCCGGCCGTCACCGAATATTTTCCGCTGGTACTAGTGCCCCGCCGCAACTGTTACCGAATAATGAACTCTCACCCAGGGTCACGGAGGTCAGATGCCCGGCGTGGACGCGCGTGCCGTTCGGCGGTCCCTCGCCCGGCGTACCCCCGCTCTGGCCGTGGCGACCCTGGCGGCCGGGCTGGCGGTCGCGCTCGGGGTGACGCCGGGCCTGGCGGCCTCACCCACCGTGACCAGGGCGGTGACCGACCCGACCGACGCCGGGACCCCCGGCGGCGACCCGACCGACTCGACCACGCCCCCGGTCGGGCCGACGGCGACCGGGGCGGGCCCGACCGGCGCGCCACCGACCCT
>NZ_JACGMO010000254.1:0-2339 GCF_015354745.1 Micromonospora sp. S-DT3-3-22 | reverse complement strand
ACGACCGGAGTTCCCGGGCGCGCGGCCCGGCGGGCAGCCGGTCAGGGCGCGGTCTGCGCCGGTACGGCGTCGGCGTCGCGCGCCGGGGCGTCGTCCGCACCGGCCGGCCGGTCGCGGACCATGGTCAGCACCGCCACGGCGAGCAGGACGGTGATCACGGTGCTGATCGTGCCGATCACGTTCAGCCCGTCGGTGAACGCCTCCCGGGCGGAGGCCAGCAGCGTCGCACCGACCTCACCGGGCAGCCGTTCGGCGGCGGCGACGGCGGTGGCCAGCGTGTCGCCCGCAGCGGCGCCCTCGGGAACGGTCACCTGGCTGCGGTAGACGATGGTGCCGATGCTGCCCAGGATGGCGACGCCGAGCGCCATGCCCAGTTCGGTGCTGGTCTCCGAGACGGCCGAGGCGGAACCGGCCTGCTCGGGCGGTGCCGACCCGACGACGATGTCGGTGCCGAGGGCGATCAGCGGTCCACCCCCGGCGTAGACCAGGAGGAAGCCGACCACCAGCTGGGTGAGCCCGCCCTCGCTGCCGATCAGGGCCAGGCTCAGGTGCCCGACCGCCGAGACGGCCAGGCCGGCGGCCACCACGTGCGCCGGGGCGAACCGCCCGGCCAGCACCGGCGAGAGCATCGAGGTGACGATCAGCGCGATCGCCGCCGGCAGCAGCCACAGCCCGGCCCGCAGCGGGGAGAGCCCCACCACGAGCTGGAGGTACTGCGTGACGAAGAGGTACGTCCCACCGGCGATCAGCATGCTGAACAGCATCGCCACCAGGGCGGTGGTCAGCGCGCGGTTGCGGAACAGCCGCAGGTCGATCAGCGGGCTGGTGAGGCCCCGCTGCCGGCGGACGAAGAACACGCCGACGGCCAGGCCGGCGACGATGGCGAGCACCGGCAGCAGGCCCGGGTCGTCCTTGGCCAGCTCCTTGAGGCCGTAGATGACGGGCAGGATGGTGGCCAGGGACAGCGCCACGCTGGTCAGGTCGAGCCGGCCGGCGTCGGCGTCCCGGTACTCGGGCAGCAGGCGCGGGCCGGCCAGCAGCAGCACCGCCATGATCGGCACGTTCAGCAGGAAGACCGAGCCCCACCAGAAGTACTCCAGCAACGCGCCGCCGACCACCGGGCCGAGCGCGATGCCGACGGAGAACATGGTGACCCAGACGGCGATCGCGATCCCCCGCTGCTTGGCGTCCTGGAACATGTTGCTGATCAGCGCCAGGGTGGACGGCATCAGGGTGGCGCCGGCGATGCCGAGCGCGGCGCGCGCGGCGATCAGCATGGCCGGGCTGTCGGCGTACGCGGCGATCACCGAGGCGACCCCGAACGCGGCGGCGCCGATCAGCAGCAGCCGACGCCGGCCGATGCGGTCGCCGAGCGTGCCCATGGTCACCAACAGACCGGCGATCATGAAGCCGTAGATGTCGATGATCCACAGCATCTGCGGCGCGCTGGGCAGCAGGCTCTCGCTGATGTGCGGCACCGCGAGGTGCAGGACGCTCATGTCGATGGAGAGCAGCAGCGTCGGCAGCGCCAGGACTGCCAGGCCGAGCCATTCCCGGGGGCTGGCCCGGTGCTGTGGTTCGCTCGTGGTGCCCAAGGTGGTTCCTCTCTGGATCGTGCGGAGTGGTCAGCGCGACAGCGTCGCACTGGGGTGGGACATTTCTTGATGTTCCGCCATATGTGGGAAACAAAGCTGTAAAAGATGTTCCGCGATGGTTGCCGCAGTGTCCGGGGCGTACAGGTAGAAGTGGCCGCCGGTGAACATCCGGCGGGTGAAGGCCCCCGTCGTCTCCAGCGCCCACAGGTGCAGCCGGTCGGCGACGACCACCGGGTCGTCCACCGCGCCCAGCGACAGGATCGGCACCGCCACCCCGGTCGGCGGCCGGCGGTAGGTCTCCATGGCTTCGAGGTCGGCCCGGATCGCGGCCAGCGCGGGTCGCACCAGGTCCCCCCGGTGCAGCAGCTCGGGGCCGATCCCACCGATCTCCACCAGGTGCGCGAGCAGTTCGGCGTCGGTCCGGCGGTGCGCGAACGGCGGCTCGCCGGGAAAGCACGGCGGTTGGCGGGCCGACACCGTGAGCAGCCGGGGCGGCCGGCCGGCCCGCTCCATCGCCCGGGTCAGCTCGTAGCCCAGCACGCTGCCGAAGCTGTGCCCGACGATGGCGTACGGCAGCGGCGGCAGCTCCGCGACGGCGCGGCTGAGGCCGTCGACGAGCGGCTCGACCCGCCGCAACGGCGGCTCGGCGGCCCGCAACCCCCGGCCCGGCAACTGGGCGACCAGCAGTTCGACCCCCGCCGGCAGCACCGGCCGCCAGGACCGGAACGCCGACGGCCAGCCCCC
>NZ_JACGMO010000025.1:0-68336 GCF_015354745.1 Micromonospora sp. S-DT3-3-22 | reverse complement strand
CGGGCCGCGGCCGCCGGCCGACGCTGCGGCGCCCCCGGCCACCGTCCGGGGCGGCGTCGCGGCGCTGCTGACCGGCTGGGCGGACCGGCTCACCCACCTCCGGCGTACGGCGACCCGGGGCGAACGGCTGCTCGCCGGCACCGTGCTCGCGGTGGTGCTGATCGAGCTGGTGGTGGCGCTGCTGGCCGAGCCGAACAACTTCGACTCGCAGACCTACCACCTGCCGAAGGTGGAGCACTGGGTGGCCCAGGGCAGCCTGGAGTTCTGGCCCACCGCCATCCACCGGCAGGTGACCATCCCGCCCGGCGCGGAATACCTGCTGCTGCACCTGCGCCTGTTCACCGGCGGGGACGCCCTGCACAACCTGGTGCAGTGGGCCGCCGGGATCGGTTGCCTGCTCGCGGCCACCCGGATCACCGCCCAGCTCGGCGGTGGCCGGCGGGCCCAGCTCGTCACCGCGTTCCTGCTCGCCACCACGCCGATGGTGGCCCTCCAGGCGACCAGCACCCAGACCGACCTGGTCGCCGCCGCCTGGGCCGCCTGCGCCGCCACCCTGGTGCTGGACGGTCTGCGCCGCCGGGCCGGCCTGACCGACGCGCTGGCGCTCGGCGCGGCCACCGGCCTGACCGCGCTGACCAAGACCAGCGGGCTGATCGCCGTCGGGCCGCTGCTGCTGCTCTGGGGCCTGGCCCAGCTCCGCCTGGCCCGCCGCCCCGCAGAGGGCGTCGCCGACCGGGCGACGCCGACCGGGGCCCGGCAGGTGGCCCGGACGGTGGGCGGTTCACTGCTGGTGCTGCTGGTCGCGGCGACGGTGGTGGGGCCGTTCCTGGCCCGGGAGACGGCCGAGTTCGGCCACCCGTTGGGGCCGCCCCGACTGCGGGAGTCCATCCCGATGGAACGGCACGACCCGGCCGCCGTGCTGGTCAACGCGCTGCGGATCGGGCACACCGCGTTCGACACCCCGCTGGCCCCGCTGCGCGCCGGCACCGCCTCGGCCATCATGGACGGCTCCCGGGCGATCGGCGTCGACCCGCAGGACCGGGCCATCACGTTCGGCCGGGAGGTCTTCCCGGTGCCCGCCTGGTATCCCGACGAGGACCGGGTGGCCTTCCCGCTGGTCGGGGCGCTGGCGCTGATCGGGGCGGTCGTCGCGCTGACCCGGCCCCGCCGGGTCGTCCCCGGTCGGTCGGGGGTGCTGCGGGCGTACGCGGGGGTGGTGGTGGGCGCGGTGGTCCTGCACACCGCGATGATCAAGTGGCAGCCGTGGGGGAACCGGCTGCTGCTGTACGCGCTGGTGCTGGCCGTACCCCTGGCGGGGCTCTGGGTCGACGCGGTGCTGCGGCGGCGGGCCGGGGCGGGCCGCCGGTCGGTGGCCGCCGGGTTGGTGGTGACCGTGCTGGCCACCTCCGCGCTGGCCGGCGTGCTGGCCCTGTCCTACGGCTTCCCCCGCCGGCTGGTCGGCGCGGGTTCGGTCTTCACCACCACCGAGTGGGACACCCGGTTCCTGCGCCGGCCGCAGTGGGCCGACGAGTTCCGCTGGGCCGCCTCGGCGGTACGGGCCAGCGACGCCCGACGGATCGGCCTGGTGCAGCAGAACGACAACTGGGAGTACCCCTGGTGGCTGCTGCTGCGCGACGACGACGGCCGGTCGCCCGACCTGGTGGCGTTGCAGTCGGTGCTGCCGGACCGGCCGCCGGCCGACCCCACCTCGGTCGACGCGATCGTCTGCACCGGCCCCCGCACGGAGTGCGCCCGGCTCGTTCCGGCGGGCTGGACGATCGAGTACCGCGACCACGTCGGCTACGCGCTGCCCCCGACCCGCTGAGCCACGGGCAACACACGTCGGGGCCGGCGTGGTGGTCCACGCCGGCCCCGACCGGTCCCCCACGGGTCACTTCTGCTTGATCGGCACCACGATCAGCCGGGCGACGCTGGCGTCCCCGTCCCTGGCCCCGGCCACGTTGACCTTGGTGCCCACCTTCACGTCGCTGGCCTTGACGGTGGTCCGCCGCTCGACCACCCGGAGCTGGTCGCCCAGCTTCCAGGTCAGGGTGAAGCCGTCGGTGGACTTCACCGTCGCCGAGTCCCCGTCGATCGCGGTCACCTCGCCGCGCTGCACGACGACGGTCTTCGTGCCGTCCTTGGTCTGCACCACCGCCTCGCCGTGCAGGCCGTTGCGGCCCAGCTGCACCCGGGCCTGCCGGCGCTGCCGCAGCTCCTGCGCCCGCTCGCCACGCTTGCCCTTCGCCCCGGCCTGCGGGGACGGCGTGGTCGACGCGGCGGGCGCGGCGAGCAGGTCCAACTCGGCCGGGTCGAGGCCCCACGCGGCCAGCGCCAACCCCTCGACGCCCAGCGCGGCGGCCACGTCGACCGTGGCGGCCTTCGTGCCGTCCTGCGCGACCTGGGCCGTTCCGCAGCCGGCGACGCCGAACGTGAGCGCCGCGAGCAGCGAGGTGGCGGTGACGGCGATTCCCCGATGTGCCATGACTGTCCTCTCGTCCGTGATGCCACCAGCGTCGCGGCACGGGATGGGCGCGGGGTCAGGCCGATGTTCGGGTCAGGTAAGGATGGGCGGGCAGCCGGACGGTGAACGCCGCGCCCCCCTCGGCGGCGTGCCCGGCGACGATATCCCCGCCGAGCCGGCGGACCAGCCCCGCGGCCAGCGCCAGCCCCAACCCGCTGCCCACCTTCCGGAGCCCCCGGTAGCGCTGGTGCAGCGCCCCCCGCTCGAAGGCCACCGCCAGGTCGTCGTCGGTGAAACCGGGTCCGCCGTCGCGGACCTCGACCAACCCACCGGCGGTCGGGCCGGCACCGGTCGGTCGGACCGCGAGCACCACCGGCGCCCCCGGCGGTACGACCCGCAGCGCGTTCTCCAGCAGCCCGTCCACCACCTGCCTGATCCGCCCCGGATCGGTGTACGCGGGCACCGCCGCGCCCGGCGTCTCCAGCCGGAACGGCACCCCGACCGCCGCACACCGCTCCGACCAGGTGCGTTCGGCGTCGGCGGCCAGCCGGGTGAGGTCCACCGGCACCGGTTCCAGCGGGAAGTCCACCGCCTCCAGCCGGGCCAGCGCCAACAGGTCGGCGACCAGCCGGTCCAGGTGCTGCGCCTCGGCGAGCATGGTCCGGCCGGTCGCGGTGGCCTCGTCCGCGCCGATCACCCCGTCGGCGAGCGCCTCCGCCCACCCCCGGATCGCGGTCAACGGGGTCCGCAGCTCGTGCGAGACGGAGAGCAGGAACTCCCGCTGCCGGCCCTCGCTGGTGGCCAGCGCGGCGGCCAGCCCGTTCAACGCGTACGCCAGGTCGGCGACCTCGTCGGGCGGTTCGACGGGCACCCGGACGGCCCGGTCACCGGCGCGCAGCCGGGCGGCGGCGGTGGCGGCGTGCCGGATCGGCCGGGCCAGTCGACGGGCGAGCAGCAGCCCGGCCGCCGCCCCCGCGGTGAGCCCGGCCAGCAGCGGCAGCCACAGCGCGCGCAGCACCTGCCGCCACGGTCCCTGCGGGGTGCCCCGGGTCAGCACCACCCCCTCGCCGCCGGGCAGCGCCCGTCCCTCGACGAGGGTCCGTTGGCCGTTGACGAACCGGCGGCCGGAGACGTCCCGGCCGGAGGAGATCCGGTTCACCACCTGCCGGGGCAGGCCGGGGCGGTCGGCCAGCCCACCCTGGACGACGTACACCTCGATCTGCTGGTCCTTGAGCTGGCGGATCAGCCGGTCGCCGGCCGCGTCGCGCTGGCGGCTGGGGCGGACCCGGAGCACGTCGGCGGCGAGCCGGGCCTGCGCGGCCAGCGCCTCCTGGTCGCGGCGCTCCACCCCGCGTACCGCCAGGGGGACCGCGACCAGGGCGGTGACCAGCACCGACACCAGCGCCACCGCGCAGCTGACCAGCACCGCGCGGGCGGTCAGCGTGTGCAGGGACCGGCGGCGGCGCGGGGCGACGCCCCGGCGGGGAGCGGCCGACGGGGTGGGGGGTTCAGCCATTGGCGGCGTACCCGACGCCCCGGTGGGTGCGGATCACGCTGGCCGCGCCGAGCTTGGCCCGGACCTGGGCGACGTGCACGTCGACGGTACGGGTGCCGGCGTGCGCCGCGTACCCCCAGACCCCGGCCAGCAGTTCCTCCCGGGTGAAGACCCGGCCGGGACGGGCCATCAGGTGGGCGAGCAGGTCGAACTCGGTGGAGGTGAGCTGGACGGGGGTGCCGGCCGCGAGCACCGTACGCCGGGCCGGGTCGAGGGTGACCGGGCCGACGGTGCGGGGCCGGTCCGCGCCGTCGGGGGCACCTACGGTCCGCCGCAGCACCGCCCGGACCCGGGCCACCAGTTCCCGGGGGCTGAACGGTTTGGTGACGTAGTCGTCGGCGCCCAACTCCAGGCCGACGATCCGGTCGACCTCGTCGTCGCGGGCGGTGAGGAAGATGACCGGGGTCCAGTCGCCGGACTCGCGCAGCCGCCGGCAGACCTCGGTGCCGGCCAGGCCCGGCAGGGTGATGTCGAGTACGCAGGCCACCGGGCGCAGCCGGCGGGCGGCGGCCAGTCCGGCCGTGCCGTCCCGTTCCAGGTGTACGCCGAACCCGTCCCGGCCCAGGTAGAGCCGGACCAGGTCGGCGATGGCCGGCTCGTCCTCCACGACGAGGACGAGCCCACGTGGTGCGGTGGCATCGACGGTCACCGGCCCATGATGACCGACCCGGGCTCGGGCGGTGCGGACGGCCGTGTTCGGGTCAGGTAAGGAACCGGTCGGCGGGCCGGCAGCGGACGTGGGGGCGCGGCGGACGGTCAGCGGGCCGGCAGCGGGCGCAGCAGCGGGGCCGGCGCGACGGTCGGGGTGTCACCGATGGTGGCGACGACCCGTTCCTCGGGCCGGCGCAGCCGGGTCCGGAACGCGTGGTGCAGCAGCGTGTCGAGCTGCCACACCTGCTTCGGGTGCTGGGTGCGGATGACGAACCGCTCCCGCGCCCCGTCGATCGCGGTGGCGGCCAGCTCGACGGCCTGCGCGCGCGGGTCGGGGCTCCAGGTGACGTTGCTCAGCTCCCGCAGCTCGGTGTTGAGGTGCAGGCGCAGCCGGTGCAGCACCCGGGTCTGCCGGGTCACCACCAGCCGGCGGTGGGTGAGCAGCAGGAGGTAGTCGCCGTCGACCGGGCGGTCGGGGCGGGCGCACCGGGCGACCAGGATGGTGGCGTCCCCCGACCCGACGCACTGGCGGAAGACCGGCATGTGCCGGCTCACCGTCTGGACCGCCAGCCCGGTCTCGGCGGCGGCCGGGAGGAAGGTGCGCGAGAAGACGTCCATACCTGGCCAACGAGCCGTGAGCGGGGGTGATGTGGGTCACTGTCGACTTTTGGAACTTCCACTCCCCCGGGTCGCACCACCGGTGCGTCTTTTCCGTACCGACGACCCGACCCGGGGGGCTCGGAGGTCACACCGGCATCGGCGCGAACAGTTCACCGAGCCAGCCCGGCACCGCGTCGGCGTACTCGGCGCGGGTCGGGTCGGTGGTGGCCAGCGCCCGCCGCCAGGACAGCGCCCGGCTCACCGTGGTCACCCGTACGGCCAGCCCGGCGGCCTCCCGCAGGGCTGCCCGGTCGTGGCGGTCGGTCCACGCCTCCAGGTAGGCGTCCCGCAGCCGCAGCAGCACCGGATCCCCCTCGGGCAGCGAGTAGGTGTGCGCCACCGACCGCAGGGTCACCAGCAGGGTGCCGAACGGGTGCGCCACGGAGGCGTCGCCCCAGTCGAAGAAGCGGTAGCCGTCGGCGGCGAACACGTTCCCGTCGTGCAGGTCGTCGTGCTGCACGCTGGCCGGGATGCCGGTGTCGGCGAGCCGCCCGCAGTCCTCGGCGAAGCGCGGCTGGTACGCCCGCAGCCGCTCGTAGGTCGCCGCGTCCAGCCCACCGTCGTCGCTCCCGGCACCGTCGCCGTCGTCCCCGGCGGCCGTGCGGGTGTCGGGGGCGTCGTGTCCGGGGTCGAGGAGCAGGGCGGCCCGGTCGTCGAGCAGGTCGGCGAGCAGGGCCGGCAGGGCCGCCGGCCGCTGGTCGGGCACGCCGAGCGCGACGAGTTCGTCGGCCCGGGGCGTCACCGTCCGTTGGAGATCGGCGTAGGCGACCAGCACGTCGGCCCACCGGGCCGGATCGGGTTCGGCCAGGTCACGCAGGGACGGGCCACCGTGGGGCAGCAGCGACCAGCCCCGCGCGGGGTCCACGGCCACTGGATCGAGCACCCGCCCGGGGACGTGCCGGGGCAGCTCGGCCAGCAGCACCGCCTCGTACGCCGTGCCGGGGTTGTTCGCCTTGAACCAGTACGGCCCGGCGTCGGTGGGCACCCGCCAGACCAGCGACCAGGGGCGTTGCCGGGCCTCGACCGGGCCGGTGACCCGCCGGCCGTGCCGGTCGAGCTGCCCGGTCACCCAGTCCAGCGCGGTGGCCCGCCACTGCGGGTCGGCCCACCCGGGGGCCACAGAGACGATCGTCACGCCGCGCAGATTAGGCCACCCACCCGCCCCGACACCCGTCATTTTCCGGCCGGGCGGGATCGCAATGGGGCCGATGTAGCGGCATCAAGGCCACCCGGACACCGCAACCTCGACCCCGTTGCGGGGCGCGCCGGCGGGCGGGGCGCGCGGGCGGGCGTCGTCAGAGGAGTTCGAGGATGGTGGCGTTGGCCATGCCGCCGCCCTCGCACATGGTCTGCAGGCCGTACCGGAGGTCGTTGTCCCGCATGTGCTGGAGCATCGTCGTCATGATCCGGGCACCGGACGCGCCGAGCGGGTGCCCCAGCGCGATCGCCCCGCCGCGCGGGTTCAACCGCTCCGGATCGGCCTCGGTCTCGGCGAGCCAGGCCAGCGGCACCGGGGCGAACGCCTCGTTCACCTCGTACACGCCGATCTCCTCGATGCCCAGGCCGGCGCGGCGCAGCACCTTCGCGGTGGCCGGGATGGGGGCGGTGAGCATGGCGACCGGGTCGTCGGCGGCGACCACGGCGGTGTGCACCCGGGCCAGCGGGCGCAGGCCGTGCCGGCTGGCCCACTCGCTGGTGGTGACAGCGAGCGCGGCGGCACCGTCGGAGATCTGCGACGCGGACCCGGCGGTCACCACCCCGTCGGCGCGGAACGGGGTCTTCAGCTCGCCGAGCGCGGCGAGGGAGGTGTCCCGGCGGATGCCCTCGTCGGCGGCGAACGAGCGGCCGTCGCTCAGTGGCACCGGGGCCAGCTCGGGGTCGAACGCCCCGGCGTCCTGCGCGGCGGCGGCCTTCTCGTGGCTGGCCAGGGCGAACTCGTCGAGCTGACTGCGGGAGAAGCGCCACCGGGCGGCGATCAGCTCGGCGCCGACCCCCTGGTTGAACGGGAGCGGCTGGTCGTCGGCGAAGCCCTCGACGCCCCGGTAGCGGGCCCGGATGCGGTCGCTGAACGGCATGCCGTCGCCGACGCTGGACCCCATCGGCACCCGGGTCATCGACTCGACACCACCGGCCACCACCAGGTCGGCCTGCCCGGAGACGACCGTCGCGGCGGCGAAGTGCAGGGCCTGCTGGCTGGAACCGCACTGCCGGTCGAGGGTGGTGCCGGGCACCGACTCGGGCCAGCCGGCGGCGAGCACGGCGTTGCGGGCCACGTTCCAGGACTGCTCGCCGACCTGGGACACGCAGCCCCAGACCACCTCGTCGACCTGGCCGGGATCGATGCCGGTGCGGTCGGCGAGGGCGCGCAGCACGTGCGCCGACAGGTCGACCGGGTGCACCTCGGCCAGGCCGCCCTTGCGTCGCCCGACCGGGGTACGCACCGCACCGACGATGACTGCGTCACTCATGACTACTCCCCGGTAACTTCGGCTGTGTCGATACTACGTCGCCGACCGCCGGTCCGCCCCCCGCGTCGCCGGGGCCGGCCCGGCGCGGCTGGCATGCTGGGACGGTGCATCCACCAACGTCTCCGGCCCGTCAGTGGCGGGTCCCCCCGGCGGTCCCGGCGGTGAAGCTGGCCGGCGCGGTCGGGCTGGTCGCCCTCGGACTGCTGCTCGCCGACGGCGACCCGGTCCGGCTGGCGCTGGCCGTCGCCGCTGCCGTGGGCCTGGCCGCCTGGGCGGTACGCGACCTGCTCGCCCCGGTCCGGCTCGCGGTCGACGCCGCCGGGATCACCGTCGTCCGGGGGTACGCCGGGCGGCGGCACCTGCCGTGGGAAGCGGTGGAGGCGGTCACCGTGGACCGGCGGACCCGGTTCGGGCTGACCGGCGAAACGTTGGAGATCGACGCGGGCGAGACCCTGCACCTGCTCGGCCGCTCCGACCTGGGCGCGCCCCCGGCCGAGGTGGCCGAGGCGGTCCGGGCCGCCCGCCCCTGACCGACCCCGACGGGGCCGACGTAGCGGTATCCGGTCGACCCCGACACCGCCACATCGGCGCATCAGCGGCAGGGCCGGGTCAGCCGAGCAGCATCACCGTACGGACGATCACCAGGCCGAGCAGCGCGAGCAGGATGACCCCCGCACCGGCCGCCTGGAACACCGAACGCCGCATCCGGGGGGCGTACGCCAGCACGAGCGCCATCAGCGCCCCGACGAGCAGCCCGCCGACGTGGCCCGGGATGGAGATGCCCGGCACGGTGAACGTGAAGATCAGGTTGATCACCAGGATCGGCAGGATCGCCGAGGTGTCCCGGCCGAGCCGGCGCATCAGCACGAAGACCGCCGCGAACAGCCCGAAGATCGCCGTCGAGGCACCGGCCGAGGCGGTGTTGGGGCTGCTGAACAGGTAGGCCGCGACGTTGCCGCCGAGACCGGCCATCAGGTAGAGGCCGAGGAAGCGCAGCGGCCCGAGCAGTGCCTCCAGCTCCCGTCCCAGCACCCAGAGCGCCCACATGTTGAGCAGCAGGTGCACCACGCCGTAGTGCAGGAACATCGCGGTGACCAGCCGGTACCACTCGCCGGAGGCGACGCCGTGCGCCTCGCCGAACGGCACGTACGAGGCGTAGCTGAGCACCGAACCCCACTGGGTCAGCGGGGTTCCGCCACCGAGCAGGCCGCCGAAGCCTGAGCCGCCGATCAGCGAGTCGCCGCCCCGGTCACTGAGCACCGAGACGATCATCACCAGCACGTTCAGCGCGATCAGGGTGCGGGTGACCAGGCCGCGACGGCCGGCGGCACCGCCACCGAAGGCGGTACGCGCCGGCCGTACGCTGCGGCGTCCCTCGTTCACGCACTCCGGGCACTGGTGGCCGACGGGAGCGTCCCGCATGCAGTCCGGGCAGATCGGCCGGTCGCAGCGGGAGCACCTGAGGTACGTCTCCCGGTCGGAGTGGCGGTAGCAGACCGGGGTGGTCGGCACCGACCCGCCGGTGGCGTCGCCGGCCGGCCCGGAGCGTTCAGTCATGCGTGCAAAGGTACCTCGCAGCCGCGGTCAGGCCCCGGTACGCTCGATCTCGACCCGCTCGATCACCACGTCCTGCAACGGCCGGTCGCTCGGGCCGGTGGGGGTGTTGGCGATCGAGTCCACCACCTTCGCCGACTGCTCGTCGGCCACCTGGCCGAAGATGGTGTGCCGGTTGTTCAGGTGCGGGGTCGCCCCGACGGTGATGAAGAACTGCGAGCCGTTGGTGCCCGGCCCGGCGTTCGCCATCGCCAGCAGGTACGGCCGGTCGAAGCGCAACTCCGGGTGGAACTCGTCGGCGAACGTGTAACCCGGGCCACCCCGGCCGGTGCCGGTCGGGTCACCCATCTGGATCATGAAGCCGCTGATCACCCGGTGCGAGATGGTGCCGTCGTAGTACGGCCCGTTGCCCGGCTGACCGGTGCGGGGATCGGTGTATTCCTTGTTGCCCTCGGCCAGGTCGACGAAGTTACGAACCGTCTTCGGAGCGTGATTGCCGAAGAGTTCCAGCCGGATCGGGCCAGCGTTGGTGTGCAAGGTGGCGTAGACAGCCTCGGCCACGGGTACTCCTCACTCGTTGGTCAGTTCCATGCGGATCCTCCCATGTGCCCCATCTGGCAGTGCGGAGGCATCCGTTGGTGGAGGATGACGAAGGAACAACTCCCAGGAGGTGGGACCGTGTTTGGAATCGGGCGGCGCAAGACCCAGGGGCAGCTGGCAAAGGTGGAGCTGCACCAGGGCATCGGTCACCTGAGGCAGGCCGCCACGCACGCGGCGAAGGGTGCCGGCGCCACGGTCGGCCCACGGGTCCAGGCGGCCCGCAGCGCCGTCGCGCCGACCGCGGTCGTGGTGCGGGACCGGGCCTCCAGCGGCCTGGCGACGACGGCCGCGGCGCTCGCCCCGGTGGCCCTGGCGGTGCGCAACGCCCAGGCCGAGGCCGCCGGCAAGGCGGTGGCCGGCAAGAAGGCCGCCGCCGCCAAGCAGGCCAAGGTGACCAAGAAGATCAAGGCGAAGAGCCCGAAGGCCCGGAAGCGGAAGCGGACCTCGCGCGGCATGATGGCCGGCCTGCTGGTCGCCGGCACGGTGGCCGGGGTGGCCGGCGCGATGGCCCTGCGTCGCCGCCGTGAGCAGCAGGAGTGGGCCGAGTACGACCCGACCCGCAGCATCGGCACCGCCCCCGTCCCGCCGGCCGCCGGTGCCGGCACCGCCTCGGCCGCCGCCGGTGCCTCCACCGCCTCGGCCGCCACCGGCGTCGACGCCCCCCGCGACGACGTCGACATCCTGGTGGTCGAGACCCCGTCGGCGGGCGGCACCACGCCCACCGGTTCGGCCACCCCGGCCACCGGCGTCGGCAGTTCCGCCGTGGCGGCCGGCACCCCGGCCGGCAAGCCGGTGATCCACCCGAACGACAAGGTCCCCTCGGTCGCCGAGGGTGCCACCGACGTCTCCGGCCGGCCGGCCGACGACCTCGGCAAGGCGCTCGACACCGGGAAGACCACGTCCAGCACCCGGCGCTGATCCCCCGCACCTCGTCGGCGGCGCGGTGACGACCCCCGGTCGTCCCGCGCCGCAGCCGGCTTCCGGCCCCCGGCGGGGTCCGGGCTACCCGGCACGCCGACGCGCCGCCCGTAACCGGAGCCCCCGGCACGGTACGGCCCGCCACCGGCATCAGACCCGCCCCGGGCTGCGACCCCCACGACAACGTAAGGATTTTTCAGGGTTCTCCCCGACCGTTACGGGCTCACCCGGCGGGCGTCCGGCTCCTACAGTGCTCGTATGTCGCCGACCACCGACCCGGAGCGTCCGGCTGCGGAGCCGAGCGGCGCTCCCTCGACGGGGCGCCGGGACCAGTCCGCCGAGCGCCCGGCCGGGCGTGACCGGGCGCTGTCCCGGCGGCGGGTGCTCTCCGGCACCGCCGCGGCCCTGGCCGGCGCCGGGGTGGCGCTGACCGGCGAGTTCGGGTATGCGGAGGCGACCGCCGACAGCAAACTGCCCGTCTACGGCGGGTACGCCGCCACCGTGCACGCCGACCGGCGCACCCCGCCCCGGTCGTCCCGGGTCGACGTGGTGTGGAGCGTGGACACCACCCGCCGGCTGATCGCGCTCACCTTCGACGACGGGCCCGCACCGAACTGGACCCCCCGGGTGCTGTCGATCCTCGCGCAGACCGACACCCCGGCCACGTTCTTCATGGTCGGCCGCCGTGCCCGCGAGTACGGCCGGCTGGTGGCGCACCGGCTCGACGGTCACGAGATCGGCAACCACACCTGGGCCCACCAGGACCTCGCGAAGATGACCTACGAGCAGGCGTGCACCGCGATCAGCCGGGCGCACAACGAGCTGACCCGGCTCTGCGGCCGGGAGCCCACCCTGCTCCGCCCGCCGTACGGGCACCTCGCCGGCAGCACCCTGCTCGCCGCCAACGACCTCGGCTACCAGGTGGTCCTGTGGAACCGGCAGATGCTCGAATCCCGGTTCACCCAGAATCCGGACGGCCTGGTCGACTACGTCGTCGACTCCTGTGAGCCGGGCACCATCCTGCTCGCCCACGACACCGGGCCGGCGGACCGGCTGGTCGCGATCCGGGGGCTGGCCGCGATGATCATCGGGCTGCGGCGGCGGGGCTTCGAGTTCGTCACCGTCTCCGAGCTGATGGCGGCGGCCACCCCGGCAGCCGTCCCGGCCCACTGACCGGGCGTCGGTCAGAGCCAGCCGTTGCGGCGGAACCACCGGTAGAGCGCCAGCGAGATGGCGAGCATCAACGCGAGCACCCCCGGATAGCCGTACGTCCATTTCAGCTCGGGCATGTTCTCGAAGTTCATGCCGTAGACGCCGGCGAACGCGGTCCACACCGCCGCGATGGCCGCCCACGCGGCGATCTTGCGCATGTCGTTGTTCTGGTCGACGGTGACCTGCGCCAGCCGGGCCTGGAGGATCGAGTTGAGCAGGTCGTCGTAGGAGTTGACCTGCTCGACGGTGCGGCTGAGGTGGTCCTGCACGTCGCGGAAGTACCGCCGTACCTCCTGCGGCACCTCGCGGTTGACCTGCGCGGTCAGCGTCATCAGCGGCCGTTGCAGCGGGATCACCGCCCGCTTGAACTCCACCAGTTCCCGCTTCATCTGGTAGATCCGCTGGATCCGCCCGCTGCCCTGCCGGTCGAAGACGTCGGCCTCCAGCACGTCGAGGTCGTCCTCCAACTGGTCGGCCACCTCCAGGTAGAGGTCCACCACCCGGTCGGTGATCGCGTACGCCACCGCCCACGGCCCGTGCCGCAGCAGGTCCCGCTTGGCCTCCAGGTCGGCCCGGACGGGCGACAGCCGGCAGGCGTCCCCGTGCCGGACGCTGATCAGGAAGTTCGGCCCGATGAAGAGCATCACCTGGCCGGTCTCCACCACCTCGGAGGTCTCGGTCAGCTCGGTGTGCTCGCAGTAGCGGGCCGTCCGCAGCACCAGGAAGCTGACCTCGCCGAAGCGTTCCAGCTTGGGCCGCTGCTGGGCCTTCACCGCGTCCTCGACGGCCAGTTCGTGCAGGCCGTACGTCTCGGCGATGGCGGTCATCTCGGCCAGTTCCGGTTCGTGCAGCCCGAGCCAGACGAACCCGTCGCGCTCGTCGCGGGCGGCGGCCAGCGCCTCGGCGTACCGCCACTGGCCGGGGCGGCGTTCGCCGTCGACGTAGAGGCCGCAGTCGACCACCCCGCTGCGCCCCGGGCCGGCGGGCGCGGGGGTACGGGGGGAGCCGTCGGCGTTGAGGATGCGGGACATCGCGCGCACCGGGGACACCCAGGCGCGGGGGTTCAGCACCCGACCGCCGTGGGGTGTCGCCGACCGCTCCCGTGCCGCCCGGTCCGTCATGGCGTTCCCCCTCCCGGGTGTCCTGCTGCGGCTTGCAGGCTACGCCGCCGCCGGGGGTGGCGGGTGTGGGCGCCGGGCGGGTCGGGCCGCGTTCAGGGGGGTGAGGGGGCGACCCGACCCACCCGGCACCGCTGGGGGCGGGGGTAATGCTGCCGCGTCGATCAACCGTTCGGCGGGAACAACCGGGTCACCGGCCGAACGTGAGTGACGCTCGCAGCATTGTGGGTCGCCGGGCCGGTCGAGGGGAGCCCTCGACCGGCCGACGTCGTACTTTTGTCAGAAACCCGACAGATATTTCAGCCGCGGACGGCTGCCACCGCGTCCGCGAGCCGGCGCACACCCTCGTCGATCCGGTCCGCGGTCACCGCGGAGAAGGCCAGCCGCAACGCGTGCCGCCCACCGTCGACCATGAAGTCGCTGCCCTTGACCACGGCGACACCCCGCTCGGCGGCGGCCGGGGCCAACCGGTCCACGTCCACGTCCTCGGGGAACTCCACCCAGAGGAAGTAGCCGCCGTCCGGCTCGACGAAGGTCACCTCCGGCAGGTGCCGGCGCAGCGACTCGGCCAGCACCCCGGCCCGCTCGCCCAGCGCCGACGACACCGTGGTGATCGACCGCTGGATGTCACCCGAGACGCAGAACTGGTGGACGATCGCCTGCGACACCATGCCCGGCGAGATGTAGAGGCTGGTCGCCGTCTTGGCGATGTCGGCGATCAGGCTCGCCGGCCCGACCAGGTAACCGACCCGGACGCCGGGGCAGACGGTCTTGGTGAAGCTCGACGCGTGCACCACCACGCCCCGGGTGTCCATCGACAGCATCGACGGCAGCGGCTCGCCCCGGAACCGGATGTCGGCGTACGGGTCGTCCTCGAAGATGGTGAAGCCGTACTCGGCGGCAAGATCGAGCAGCTCACGGCGCTTGTCCAGGGAGAGGGTCACCCCGGCCGGGTTCTGGTAGTTCGGGATCACGTGGGCCAGCCGGGGGCGTACCCCGGACTCCAGCAGCTTGCGCAGCTCGGCGGTGTCCAGGCCGTCCGGCTCGATGCCCACGCCGTGGATCTCGCCGCCCATCCGCTGGAGGTTGAGCAGCGTCCGGTCGTACGTGGGACGCTCCACCACCACGGCGTCCCCGCGCCGGACCAGGTGGTCGAAGAGGAACGCGTCGGCCTGGAGCGAGCCGTTGGTGACCAGCACCTGATCCGCCTCGACGCCGTGCTTCTCGGCGATCCACTTCCGCAGGGGGGGGTAACCCACGGAGGTGCCGTAGGCGGTGACCCCGGCGGGGTCGGCGTCGAAGGCACGGACGGCGGCGGCCTTCAGCCCCTCGACATCCACGATGTCCAGCGAGGGCGCGCCACGGGCGAACGAGATCAGCTGCTCGGCGGTCATGCGCACGAGCCTAGGGCCTGTCCGGGCCGGTCCGGCCGGCATACACGCCAAGTTCAACATGCGGGCACGCCGCACGGGGCGGTAAGGGTCGAACCGGTCGACTCCGGTGCAGGTCGGGACGGGACCGGGCATCGGCGCGGCCGGCCCGCGCTCGCTACTGTCGAAGCGTGCCCACCGAGCCCCTCCGCAGCGCCGGCGCGTTGATCACGGACGATGGCGTCGAGCTGGCACCGCACCGCTTCGCCGGGCTGGTCGCCCCGGCGGTCGAGCGGGCGTTCGTCGCCGGGATGCTCGCCGGCCGCGACGGCGGCGGCGCCGAACTGAGCCAACGGTACGGCGGGCCCGCCGCCACCGGCTTCCTGGTGGAGTTCCGCACCCGGCTCGCCGCGCCGGGCGGCACCGTCGACCGGGCCGGCTTCGCCGCCGTCAACCGCTACCGCGACCCGGCCACCTGCCAACGGGCGCTGGACAAACAGGTCGCCCACGGCACGATCGCCCGCCGGCCCGACGGCGGGATCACCGCCACCGAACGCGGCGTCGACTTCCTCACCGAGCTGTACCAGGTGCACGCCGAGGTGACCGAGGAACTGTGGGCCGGGCACGACGACCGGGTGCGCCGGCTCGTCGAGGCGTACGGGCGGGTGGTGGCGTACGCGGTGCTGCTGGCCGGGGAGCCGGACGCCGGGCCGGGGCCCGCGTTCGCGGCGGTGGCCCCGCCGTACGAGCCGGACGGCACCCCGCCGGGCGTGCTGCTGCTCAACCGGATCGGCGCGCTGCGGTACCACCGGGCCGACGCGTACGCCGACGCGTGGACCGCCGCCGGGCACACCGCCGGCAGCATCGGCAAGCTGCCGGACGGGCCGGAACGGCGGGCCATCGAGCTGGAGACCGACCGTCGGGCGGCCGGCCCGTACGCGACGCTGACCGCCGACGAGCGGCTGGGCGTGCTCGCCGACCTGGCCGCCCTGCCCGGCTGAACCCCCGGCCGGCCCGGGTGAACTCCCGGTTGGCGGCGGCCGGCCGGTCACGCGGGGCTATCCTCCACGGTGACCTGGAGTCGTACGAGGGAGGCCCCGCATGATCGGGATGGTGCTCGCGGCCGGTGCGGGACGCCGACTGCGCCCGTACACCGACACCCTGCCCAAGGCGTTGGTGCCGGTGGACGGTGAGACCACCATCCTGGACATCGCGCTGCGCAACCTGGCCGAGGTGGGGCTCACCGAGATCGTGATCGTGGTCGGCTACGCCGCCGACGCGGTCGTGCAGCGGCAGGCGGCCCTTCAGGAGAAGTACGGCGTCACCCTCACCCTGGTGCACAACGACAAGGCCGAGGAGTGGAACAACGCCTACTCGCTGTGGCTGGCCCGGGAGCACTTCGCCCGGGGCGTGCTGCTGGTCAACGGCGACACCGTGCACCCGGTCAGCGTGGAGAAGACCCTGCTCGCCGAGCGCGGGCCGGGCATCCTGCTCGCCGTCGACACCCTCAAGGCGCTGGCCGACGAGGAGATGAAGACCACCTTCGACGCCGCCGGCCAGCTCACCCGGATCACCAAGCTGATGGACCCCGGCGAGGCGTACGGCGAGTACATCGGCGCGACGCTGATCGAGCCGCAGGTGGCCGGGGCGCTCGCCGACGCGCTGGAGGCGACCTGGCGACGCGACCCGAACCTCTACTACGAGGACGGCTACCAGGAGTTCGCCGACCGGGGCGGCGAGGTGCGGGCCGCGCCGATCGGGGACGTCTCCTGGGTCGAGGTCGACAACCACGACGACCTGACCCGGGCGCGGGAGATCGCGTGCCGCTACTAGCCCGTACCATCCTGACCCCGCTGCACATCGACGTGCGGCGCGGCGCGGTCGCCGACCTCGCCACCATCCTCGCCGACGGGCGGATCTCCGCCGGGGGTGACGTGGCGGTGGTGGTCGGCCCCGGTCAGGGCGGGCAGATCGCCGACCTGCTGCGGCCGTCGCTGCGTTCGGCGGACGTGTTCACCGTGGCCGGCGGCACCCTCGACGCCGCCGACGAGTTGGGCGGCAAGCTCCGCGAGCGGTCGTACGACGCGGTGGTCGGCATCGGCGGCGGCAAGACCATCGACGTGGCGAAGTACGCGGCCACCCGACGCGGCCTGCCGATGGTGACCATGGCGACCAGCCTCGCCAACGACGGCATCGCCTCCCCGGTGGCCAGCCTGATCACCGGCGGCATCAAGGGCTCCTACGGGGTGCACATCCCGATCGCGGTGATCGTCGACCTCGACTTCGTGGCGGCCGGCCCCGACCGGCACAACCGGGCCGGCATCGGCGACGTGGTCAGCAACATCAGCGCCCTGGCCGACTGGGAACTGGCCCGCCAGGTACGCGGCGAACCGGTCGACGGACTCGCCGCCTCGCTGGCCCGGATGGGCGCGGAGGCGGTGCTCGCGCACGGCGGCGACATGAGCGACGACGCGTTCGTCACGGTGCTGGCCGAGGCGCTGATCTCCAGCGGCCTGGCGATGGCCGTATGCGGCAGCAGCCGACCGGCCAGCGGCGGCTGCCACGAGATCATGCACGCGGTCGACGCCCTCTTCCCCGGCACCTCGTCGCACGGCGAACTGGCCGGCCTCGGCGCGCTGTTCTGCACGTTCCTGCGCGGTGACCAACGGCGCTTCGCCGAGATGTCGGCCTGCCTCGCCCGGCACCGGCTGCCCCGGCACCCCGCCGACGTGGGGCTCACCGACGACCAGTTCGTCGAGGCGGTGCAGTTCGCCCCGGCCACCCGCCCCGACCGGTACACCATCCTGGAGCACCTGGCCATGTCGGTTACCGAGACGCGGGAGCGGCTGGCAGACTACGCCGGTGCACTCCGCGACCACAGTGGCTGAACCCCGTCCCACCGTTGCCGACTTCCACCGGGTCAACCGGGGCGGCGGCCTGTTCAGCGAGTCGGTCAGCCAGTGGCTGGGTGCCGTCTTCGCCCTCGTCGCCCATCGGCTCGGGCTGCGCCCGACCGCGCTGACCATCACCAACCTGGTGCTCGGCCTGGCTGCCTCGGTGACCGTGGTGGCGCTCGCCGACCGGGTCGCCGCCGGTGCCGTCCCGGCCTGGCTGGTCGGGCTGGTCGCGCTGGTCGGCTGGCAGGTGGCGTACGCCCTGGACTGCGCCGACGGGCAGCTCGCCCGGGTGACCGGTCAGGGCAGCGCGGCCGGTGCCCGGGTCGACGTGCTCTGCGACGTGGCCGCCCAGATCGCCCTGGTCGCCGCCCTGTCCGCCACCGCCGTGGCGCAGCGCCCCTCCACGCCGACCTGGCTGGTGGCGACCTTCGCCGGCACCTGGATGGTCAACCTGGTGACCTCGGTGATGCAGTCCGGCCCGAACGCCGCCAGCATGGTCACCTCCACCTCCCTGCCGGTACGCCTGGTCAAGCTGGTCCGCGACTACGGCGCGGTGATTTTCGTGGCGGGGTTGGTGCTGATGCTGGTGCCGGCGCTGGTGTTCTGGGTGGTGGTGGCGTTCACGGTGGTCAACGGCGGGTTCCTGCTGGCCAGCATCGCCTTCTCGGCCCGCGCCTCGCTGTAGGGCCTTGCGGCGGCGTTGCCGTCACGGTCACGTAGGCGGCGCGGAACCGCGCTCCTCCGCGCGTTCTCGGCGGAGTTGTTCGAGGACGCGGGTGTCGTCTTCGAGGTCGGGGTGGTCGACCTGCCGGTCGAGGTCGACGACGTGTTCGAGTTCCTGGATCGCATGGTCGAGATCACCATCCGCCCGGAGAATATTCGCGATGTTGAATCGGGTGGCGGCTTCGCCGGCCCGGTTGCCGACTTCCCGCCGGATCGGCAGAGCCTGGCGGTAGTAGTCCAACGCCCGCTGCCGATCCCCCAGGCTGTCATACACGCCACCGATGTTGTGCAGAGTGACGGCTTCGCCGGCCCGGTCGCCGACTTCCCGCCGGATCGGCAGAGCCTGGCGGTAGTAGTCCAACGCCCGCTGCCGATCCCCCAGGCTGTCATACACGCCACCGATGTTGTGCAGAGTGACGGCTTCGCCGGCCCGGTCGCCGACTTCCCGCCGGATCGGCAGAGCCTGGCGGTAGTAGTCCAACGCCCGCTGCCGATCCCCCAGGTTTTGGTACACGCCTCCGATGTTGTTGAGGGTGGCGGCTTCGCCGGCTCGGTCGCCGACGTCTCGGATGATGGGCAGGGCCTGGTGGTAGTGGTCCAGCGCCCGCTGTCGATCCCCCAGGTCGGCGTACACACTGCCGATGTTATGGAAGGTGGCGGCTTCGCCGTCCCGGTCACCGACCTCCCGCACGATACGCAGGGCCTGGCGGAAGTGGTCCAGTGCCCGCTGTCGATCCCCTAGGTTGGCGTACACGAGGCCAATGTTGTTGAGGGCGGCTGCTTCGTTGCCCCTGTGGTCAGCCTGCCGGTACATGATCAGGGCTTGCTGGTAGTCCTCCAACGCCGGCTGGGACCGACCAGTCGCCGACCGCGCCCAACCCCGCTGGTATAGGGCATCGGCGTCCGGGCCGAGGGTCAGGGTCGCGGTGGCCATAGCCTCGACGGCGGCGAACCGCGAGGTACCCAGCCACACCTGACACACCCGGTTACCGACGTCCCGGGCGATCACCGGCTGTTGCCCGGCGACCGCGAGCCGGTGCACCTCGACCCAGCGAGCGAGGCCCCTCGGGTCAGTGGCCATCGGCGGAGTTGGGGTCGAGGACCCAGAGTTGGTAGAGGGAGCGGGCGGAGGCGGCGCACGCCTCGGTGTGTTCGTCGTCGGTGAGCAGGGGACGGACGAGGGGGTGCAGGACGTTGGAGACGAAGTAGCGCGCCTCGCGGGTCTCCGGGTCGGTGCCCTCTTCGAGCAGGCCGAGTTCGACGGCCCGTTGGAGGTGTCGGGCGGCGTCGGGGTGTGGGTGCAGGGCGTGGACGGTGGCGGCGGGGATCGGTAGTTCGACGACGTTGACCTGGGCGAGCATCCGGCGCAGTTCGAGGGGTTGGGAGTCGAGCAGGTTGTCAGCGAGGACCGTCTCCCGGCGGAACCGGTCGGCTTCGCCCTCGATGGCGGCGAGCAGGCCGTCGACGTCGAGGGCGGCGTCGCCGACGAGCCGGTTGAGCCAGTCGAGCAGCCGGGGGTTGCCCGCTGCGGCCTCGATCGCCCGGGTCCGGATGGTGGGGTTGATGATGGATTCGGGGCGCAGGTTGGTCAGGTTGGCGATCTTCTTGGTCTGCTCGACGGGGGTGAGGGTTTCCAGCGCTTCGACGGCGAGGGTGGTACCGGTCGGGGTGGGGAAGCGGTAGCGGCTGGTGATGACGACGCGGCTCGGGCTGCCGGTGTCGCGGATGGCGGCCAGCAGGGCGGGCAGGATCTCCGCTATCGCCGGGGCGAGGACCCGGCTGCCGTCGTCGCGGGTGTCGAGGTTGCCGGTCTCGAAGTCGTCGAACACGAACAGGCAGGGCGTCCCGCCGAGCGGCCCGTCGACGTCGAGCAGGTACCGCAGCCGAATCGGAAGCGGGAGCTGCTCGTTGTCGAGGAGTTTGGCGGCCTCGGTCCTCTGGTCGACGTCGTCGAAGCGGACCTTGTCGATCAGTTCGCGGAACTTGATGGCGTCGACCCGGCCGTACCAGACGGCGCGCTGGTGGGTGGGCATGCGTTCCAGGAGCCGGGAGGCGAGGCTGCTCTTGCCGAGCCCGCCCATACCGGCCAGCAGCAGGCCCTGCGCCGCGCCGGGGGTGTCTGCGGGTTGCCGCAGGACGCGCAGGCAGCGCTGGATGACCCGCCGCCGGCCGACGAACTCGGCACGGGACGCGACCCGGGACAGTTGGGTCTGCGGGTCCAGGAACTGCTGGTCGGCGGCGCGCACCTGCAACCGCTTGCGACCCCTGGTGTTCAGCGGGGTGACCAGGGGTGCCAGCGGCGACCGGTCGGCGTAGACCCGGAGCAGATGCCAGTAGCTGCTCTTCCTGTCATGGAACAGGTGGCGGCGGGCCGCGATGATGGCCCGGTCCAACGACCCGCCGTCGGCCAGGGCCTGGTAGAGCGCGGCGGCGAAGTCGGTGGCGGAGACGTCCCCGACCGGCAGCGCCCAGCCCAGCACCGCAGGGGCACCAGCCTGCACCAGGCTTTCGCTCATCGACGGGAACACGCCGCCTTCCGGGGCGTCGGCGGTGAGGCAGCCGGAGACGAACACCAGCCTCGGCCAGTGGCCCTGCATCGCCTCGGCGAGCTGGTCGGCCGTCGCCCTGGTGGGCGCACCGTACTCGTCCTCCAGCAGGAACACCGGCTGCCCACCGGCGGTGGTGGCGTGCCCGCTCAGGTGCAACACGTCGAAGTGACCCGGCCCGTAGTCGCGGCTGAGGAACCGCAGCCCCTCCAGGGTGCCGCTCTCCTCCACCACCAGATCGGTGCCGGTGCGTCGGGTCGCGGCCAGGATCGCCGCTTCCTCGGCCTCGAAGTTGAGCACCGGCTCGACACCTTCGGGCGAGGCCGCCATGAACAGCACCCGCAACGGCCGGTTGCCGGGCTCGACCGGACCGGTCGACGCCGCGTGTTCGCCGACCGCCCGGACCGGTAACAGCGGCGCCCGCCCGGCCACCGTCAGGAAGGCCCCTTCCCGTGCCAGCAACTCCCACGGTAGGTGCCGCAGCCGCTGTTCGGCGCTGATCCGCAGTGCTGCCCCGGCGGGATGGGCCAGCATCGGGGTCAGCCACCGCTCGTCGCCGTCGAGGAACTCCGCCAGCCGGGTCCCCAACTCGGCCAGCCGGGTCGCGCCGTACACCTTCTGCGCGGTGGCGTCGGTGCTGTAGTCGCGGCGTACCAGGGTGATCAGCTCGTCGACCGCGGCCCGGTCCAGGCTGCGGGTCCGGGGTGGCTGGCCGTCGGCGGACAGCCGCAGCTCGTAGTGGTTCGAGGTCTGCGCGAAGACCTCCAGGTCGAAGGTGCTCATCTGCCCATCCCCGTCGTGGTGGTGGTCAGGTCAGTGCGGCCCGGTGCCGTCCTGCCGCATGGCGATCTCCAGCCGGGCCTGGCTGCCCTCGGCCAGCTCGATCCGGGTGCCGTCGGGCAGCAGCACGGTGACGGCAGCGCCATCCCTGCGGCGGGCACCCCACCACTCGGTGATCGTCTTGGCCGCACCGACCCCGGAGAACACCAGCCCGATCACCGCGATCACCATCTCGGCCGAACGCTGCACCTGCACCGGCGACACGCTGCCGTCGGGGCCCATGGCACCGACCAGCGCGGCCCGCAGCTCCGCCGCCCAGCTCGCAGCCTGTGCTCCGGAAACCTCCACTGTGGCGTTCGCCATCGCCCATACCCTCCCCGACACACCTGGTCACACCGGCTCAGACCGCCCCCGCCGGACCAGCCGGACGATCAACGGTACGGACCTTGGCGGCTACTGTACGTTTCATTCGCGTCCCGGGACCTCTCGGAGAACCGGGCTCAGGTGACAGCTTTCCGACTCATCGACCGCGCCCCCGGTCATCGGGGGAAAGAACAACGACGACCGACGCCACCGCCCGTACGCCTGTGGTGTCACCGCACTACCCTCGGCAACGGGAGTAGCGGGAAGAGCGAGGTGGACCGGCCATGGAGGATCGAGAACGCCCCGTCAACCCCGCTGCGGCGACCACCATCGCCCGACGCGTGGAGGTGCATCGACTCGCGGTCGCCGGCCGACAGCCGGAGATCGCCCGGGATGTTGGTGACCGGGTGTGTCGGGTGTGGTTGAGTACCTCGCGGTTCGCCGCCGTCGAGGCCATGGCCACCGCGACGCTTACCCTCGGCCCGGACGCCGGCTCCTTCTACGACCGTGGCTGGGCGCGGTCGTCGACGGGCCGACCCCAGCCGGCGCTGGAGGACTACCAACAGGCCCTGACCATGTACCAACAGGCCGGCCACCGGGGCAACGAAGCAGCCACCCTCACCAGCATCGGTCGCGTGTACGACAACCTGGGAGATCGGCAGCGGGCCCTGGACCACTACCACCAAGCCCTACCCATCACCCGGGAGGTCGGCTACCGGGCCGGCGAAGCCGCCACCCTCAACAACATCGGCAACGTGTACGACAGCCTGGGGGATCGGCAGCGGGCCCTGGACCACTACCACCAAGCCCTACCCATCACCCGGGAGGTCGGCTACCGGGCCGGCGAAGCCACCACCCTCAACAACATCGGCCACGTGTACGACAGCCTGGGGGATCGGCAGCGGGCCCTGGACCACTACCACCAGGCCCTGCCCATCCGGCGGGAGGTCGGCGACCGGGCCGGCGAAGCCGTCACCCGGTTCAACATCGCGATGGTCCTCCGGGCGGGCGGTGACCTCGACCAGGCGATCCGGGAACTCGAACACGTCGTCGACCTCGACCGGCAGGTCGACCACCCCGACCTCGAAGCCGACATCCGTGTCCTCGAACAACTCCGACAGGAACGCGCGGAACACCAGTAGGAATGCGCGTCGGCCACAGCCGAGCGAGACCCTTCCGGCGCATCGAAAGGTGTCGTAGTGTGACGTCGCAGGTAAGCGCTTTCCAAGCTTGTTGTGGCACTTCGGCAGGCGCCCCTGCGCGTGCGGACCGGCTGTCCGCCACCACCCCGTCCCATCACCCGTCTCGGAGGACACGTGAGCACACGTGACAATGGCGCGACGTCGCGCCGCCGACGGTGGCAGGTCGCCCTGCTGCCGTTCGCCACCGTCGGGCTGGTCGCCGCCGGCCTGGTCGTCGCCCAGACCGGTGCCCAGGCCGCCACCTGGCCCACCGCCAAGAGCACCACCACCGTCACCAGCACCCAGTCGATCAGCGGCACCCGGGACTTCGGTCTGGTGCGCTACAAGGCCGGCGGCGCGATGGGCGACGGCGGTCAGAGCGAGAGCCAGAAGCCGATCTTCGAGCTGGCCGACGGCGCGACGATCAAGAACGTGATCATCGGTTCGCCGGCCGCCGACGGCATCCACTGCAAGGGCAGCTGCACGCTGATCAACGTGTGGTGGGAGGACGTCGGCGAGGACGCCGCCACCTTCAAGGGCGGCTCGTCGGCGAACTACACGGTCGACGGCGGCGGTGCCCGATCCGCCTCCGACAAGGTGTTCCAGCACAACGGCGGCGGCAAGCTGACCATCAAGAACTTCGACGTCAGCAACTTCGGCAAGCTGTACCGGTCGTGCGGCAACTGCTCGACCCAGTACAAGCGGACCGTCGTTATCCAGAACGTCACCGTGACCGCCCCCGGCAAGGTGCTCGCCGGCATCAACACCAACTACGGCGACACCGCGACGTTCTCGGGCATCACCATCTACGGCGACAGCAGCCGGAAGATCTCCATCTGCGACCGCTACACGGGCAACAGCTCCGGTGCCGAACCCGTCAAGACCGGCAGCGGCCCCGACGGTACGTACTGCAAGTACACGTCGTCGAACATCGTCTACCGGTAGGGCCTGCTGGCAAACAGGGCCCAGCACCGACGTTCGGCCACAGCCGAGGCGGGCCGCGCACGCGCCCAGGTGGGCATGCGCGGCCCGTCACCGTCGCCCCAGCGAGCAGGCCAAACCACGACAACAGTCCAGGTCACAGCCGCGCGAAGGGTGTGACGGAAGACGACTGACAGTTGGCCGTGACATGCGGACGCCTAGACGTCAGAGGTGCGAGAATAGGCGACGGTCCAAGACGCAGGAGGTGAGCCGGGATGTCGAGCAGCGCCGAGCAGATGCCTGAGTGGCCGACGGCTGAGCACGTACCGGCCGAGGAGATTGCCCGTCGCCAGGGTGTCCGGCCGATCGCCTCCGTCGACGACCTCGCACGGCCGGGCCTGTTCGAGTCCGACGACGAGCTGGACGACTTTCTCGCTGATCTTTATGCCTCCCGCCGGGCCAACGCCGCGTGAGCCTGGTAGTCCTGGACACTGACGTCGCATCGGCCATTCTGCGCGGCCGGCTACACGACAGGCTCCGCACCCGACTGGTGGGTAAGACCCTGTGCATCACCTTCGTCACGCTCGGGGAGCTGACCAAGTGGACTGCGCTGAGGAGTTGGGGGCCACGCAAGCTGGCCGACCTCGCGCAGTGGCGGTCCGGCGTGGTGCTGCTCCCCTTCGACGAGGCGGTGGCGACGACCTGGGGCCAGCTTCAGGCTCGGGCGCAGCATCGCGGGCGGCCCCGGCCGACGAATGACTCCTGGATCGCGGCGTGCTGTCTCGTCGATCGGCTGCCGCTGGCGACCTTCAACGACAAGGACTACGCCGACTTCGCCGAGCACGACGGCCTCCGGCTCTTCGACGTCTCGTAGGTGGTACGGAAGCGGGAAGTCCGTCAAACCGGGTCAGGCCCAGATGTTCTTGGGCGTCTTCGACCGCCGCGCCTACCTTGATCGACTCGGTTGGGGCTAAGTTGGGGTGTCAACCGTCCAGGAATACCGCTACTTCGGCCCACGGGTTTGGCCGCTCAGCTTTCGGACGGCTGTTCGTCCCCACCGCAGTGTGCCCCGGACTCCCGAGACGGGAGCCGGGGCAGGTCACTGCCGCAGGGGGGTGCAAGGAGCAGCGTCAGTTGCTCTTGAGGGAGTCGACGAACGCACGCCAGTCCCGGGCGTCGAAGGCCAGCGTGGGGCCGGACTTGTCCTTGCTGTCTCGAACGGCCACCCCGCTGCGCAGGTCGGCCACCTCGACGCACTGACCGTTGGCGTCGCTCCGGCTGCTCTTGCGCCACACGCCGCGTGAACGGTCCATTGCCGCGTCTCCCCTACGTCATGTCCTTTACGACGGCGGCGATCAGGTCCCGGGACTTGCTGACGCTGAGCGCTGCCGCGTGCAGGTGCGTATAGGCCAGCGTAACGCGTCGCAAGTCATCCTCACGTTCGAGATAGGCGTCTCCCGCCTGGCTCACCACGTAGACAACGGGGCTGTGGATCTCCTCGGGGAACTCCAGGATCGAGAAGGAACCCACGGTGCCGGGGTGCCAGCCCTCGCTGAACGGCAGCACCTGAAGCTCGATGTTCGGCCGGTCGCTCATCTCGATGAGGTGCCGGAGCTGGGCGCGCATCACGTCTGGGCCGCCGGTCTGACGACGCAGCACGCTTTCGTCGACGATCCCCCAGAACCTCAACGCCGGCTCTTCGGTCAGACAAGCCTGCCGGGTCATCCGCACTTCGACCCGACGACGGGCTTCCTCGCTCTGGCCCGGCCAGGCGGCGTTGACGATCGCGTAGGCGTATGCCTCGGTCTGAAGTAGTCCGGGCACGACGGCCAGCTCGAAGTTCCGCACCGCCGTCGCTGCGGACTCCAGCCCGATGTACATGCTGTACGGATTCGGGAGTTGGCCGAACTTCGCCCACCAGCCGCGTTCCTTGCCCTGGCGCTGAAGGTCGAGTGCGGTCTGCCGTATCCGGTCGTCGCGGACGCCGTAGCGGGTGAGCATGACGATCACGTCAGACCGGCTGACGCCGACCACCCCTGATTCGATCTTGTAAATCTTCGACTCCGAGCAGCCCAGCTCGGTTGCGATCTCCTTGTGCGAGACACCGGCCGCCTCACGGAGCCGGTGCAACTCTCGGCCGAGCTGCCATCGCGCGATCGTCGGCCCGCTTGCCCTTGCCACATCTACCTCCAGGGTTGCGAACACCGTCAGTGTTCTCCCCTCCATCTCCGAGATCAAGGAACGCAAGTCCATCTCCGAGATCAAGGAACGCAAGGCGAACCGTTATCCTCCATGGAAAGTTTCCATGGAAATCTAGACTTCGCCGATTGCCTTTGCCACTCTCTGCATGGAAGCAACTACGACTCGGAGGTCCCCATGACTCGGCATGCGAAGAACCCGACGCGCTCTGGTCTGCTGGCGAGGCTCTGGCAGCCGTTCCGGCGGCGGGTGAATCCGCTCGACCGTCTGCGGCCGGCGACGAACCACGCCGAGCGCGTCGCGGCGTACCGGGTGACAGGGGTGGCGCGGGTGCCCGACCTGCCGGAACGGCCGCTGCTGACGCTGGCGGGGGAATACCGGGCGGGGTGCTGGTCGTGACGGCCCGGCGCGGGTCCGACCACGACGACCGGGGCGAGCAGATCCAGGCGGCGGAACGCGAGGCGGCGCGGCAACGGATTCTCGCCCAGGCCGAGGCGGAGCGGATACCGGCCGAGGAGACCACCCGGGCGTTACCGGACCGGCGGTGGCGTCGTGGACAGCAGTGAGCTGCTGCCGGTCGGCCGGCGGGTGGCGTACTGGCGGGGGCGGCGGAAACTGTCGCAGCAGGTGTTCGCCGATCGGCTCGGTCGGTCGAAATCCTGGGTGGACAAGATCGAGCGTGGTGTCCGGTCGCTGGACAAGGTGTCGACGTTGCGGGACATCGCCGCCGTGCTGCGGATCGACACCGCCGTGCTGCTCGGCCGGGATGCGCGACCCGCCACGACGACCGCCCGGATCGAAGGGGTGGAGCGGATCCGGGCGGCCCTGTCGACGTACGAGATGGCGCTCGGGCGACCGGCGACCCGCCCGGCGGTGCCGGCCGGCCGGGTGGTGCGGGACGTCGGGCACGCCTGGGTGCAGTTCCAGTACGCCAGGTACCCGCAGGTAGTCGACGTGCTGCCGGGTCTGCTGGCCGGCGTGCAGCGGATCTCCGCCGACGATCACGAGTCGAACCGGCCGCTGCTGGTGGACGTGTACCGGCTCACCGCGTCGCTGCTGGTGAAGCTCGGTGAGGTCGACCTGGGTTGGCTGGCAGCCGACCGGGCGATGGCCACCGGGGCCGGCGATCCCCTGCTGGTCGCCGCCGCCACGGTGCAGCTCGGCCAGGTGTTCCGCGCCTCGGGGCGGGCCCGCGCGGCGGTGTCGGCGGCGCTCGCCGCCGCGTACCGGATCGCCCTTGCCGGCCCCGACGACGGCGGCCCCGGCGAGTTGTCGTTGTGCGGAACCCTGCTGGTGCAGGCCGCGCTGGGGGCGGCCCGCCGGGGCGACGACCGGGCCGTCGCCGACCTGCTCGACGAGGCCGCCGGGATGGCCGCGCAGGTCGGCGACGGCCACGACCACCACCGGACGGCGTTCGGGCCGACGGCGGTGGACCTCGCCCGTACCGCCGCCGCCCTCGATATGGGCGATGCCGGCGAGGCGGTGGCCTGGCACGAGCGGGCGACCCGGCGGGACGCCTGGCGGTGGCTGCCGCTGGAACACCGGGCGGCGCACCTGATCGACGCCGCCCGCGCCTACCTCCAGGCCGACGCCCCGGCCAACGCGGGCCGGGTGCTGGCCGACGCCGACCGGATGGCCCCCGCCGAGGTACGCCACCGGCCCGCCGCCCGCGAGGTGCTCGCCCAGGTGGCCCGCACCCCGCACGCCCCGGCCACGATCGTCACGCTCGCCGCCGCCCTCGGGGTGACCTGACGATGACCGCGCCGCACCTGTCGCTGGCGCAGATCCGCAACCGGCTGGTCCTCACCGCCCGCACGGTCCTCCGCGCCCACCGGCCCGACCCGGACGGCCGATGCCGCGTCTGCCGGGTCGCAGGCTGCCGGGTGTCGGCCGCCGCCCGCGACGTCCTCGCCGCCGCCGCTGCCTGCCGGCCACCCGGCGAACCCCACCACCCGGCGTGAAGCGCCCGCCGCACCGCAGCAGCTCACCGCCCACCACCGGCGGCGGGGCACCGTCGCCCACCACGCTCAGCCCCCGGGTCGCCCGGGGCGGACAGCAGGGGAACGGCCCACCGAGCTGGTTCGGCCGGAGTCGTCATGCCCAGCAGGCATAAATATGACTGCTGGGCATATCACTTCGCGCAGACATGTCGGCCGCCCCGCGACACGCCCGGCCACCGCAGAGATCGTGGAAGGGAACGGCCCCCAGAGGGGCCACTTTCCGCCAGGGTCTCGCGGAGGGCGGCAGCGGGGTCAGTTGGCGCGGGTGAGGGAGGCGTAGATGGCCAGGTGCCGCTTCAGGACCACGTCCGGGTGGAAGGTCTGCTCGTACCGCAGCCGGGCCGGGGCGGACAGCAGCGCGGCACCGGCCCGCGCGACCGGGAGCGCGGCGGCCAGCGCGGCCGGGTCCGGCGGGACCACCCAGCCGGCGGTGCCGCCGAGCAGGCCGGCCGGGACCGCTGGCGGACCGGCCGGCGGCGGGGCATGGCCGGCGACGGCCGAGGCGACGGCGGCCGGGCCGGTGCCGGCGGGCTCGTGCGGGACGTCCGCGCCGACCAGGTACGGGATGCCGCCGAGCGCGGTGCCGAGCACCGGCCGCCCGCTGGCCAACGCCTCGATGATCACGGTGGGCAGTACGTCGTGCCACATCGACGCGGCGATCACCACGGCACTCGCCTCGACGGCGGCGCGTACCCCGGCCCGGTCGAGCTGGCCCAGGTAGACGACGTCGGCGCGCTCGGCGGCGGCGGCCTCGACCAGCGGACGCAGCTCGCCGTCGCCGGCCACCCGCAGCGTGCCGAGGCTGCCCACCGGGTGCCGCCGCCAGGCGTCCAACAGCAGGTCGAGGCCCTTCTCCGGGGTGAGCCGGGCCAGATAGAGGAAACCGTCGCCGAGCGGGGTGGGGGCCCCCGGGTCGGGCACCGCGTTCGGCTTGACCACGATCCGCTCGGCCGGGATGCCGTAGTCGGTCAGGTGGTCGGCGATGGCCGAGGTGAGCGCGATGAACCGGTCCACCGAGCGCCAGGTGCCCCGGTGCACGGCCAGGGTGGCCGCCATCAGCGCGCTCTGCGCCCGCGAGTCCCGGTAGCAGCGGTGCACGATCGACGGCACGGCCAGCGCCCGCCCCTTGCAGTCCTGGCAGATGACGCCGTCGCGGAAGTAGATCCCCGACGAGCAGACCTGCCGGTAGTTGTGCACCGTCTGCACCACCGGCACGCCGTGCTTGTGCGCGGTCCGCACCACCCAGGGCGAGAGCAGGGGGTACGGGTTGTGCAGGTGCAGCACGTCCGGCCGGTGCTCGGTGAGCAGCCGGGACAGGTCCTGCTGGGCGCGCGGGGCGTAGATCGGTGAGATCGGCAGCAGCGCCTTGGCCGACTTCGGCATCAACGGGATCTCGTCCGAGCTGCGAATGAACGGCAGCACCTCGACCCCGGCTGCGGTGAGCTGCCCGATCTCCGAGTCGACCATCGTGTTCTCACCCGACGGCTGGGCTTCCCGGTACCGGTTGTGCGCCACCACGATTCTCACAGAGCTTGTCCTTCGTTCGCGACTGTGCCGGTTTCTGCTCGCGACTGCGGGGCTCGCAAGCTCACTCCTCGCACTCACGGCAGGGACTCGCAAGCTCATTCCTCGCGCTCACGGGAAGGAAGGCTACCGTGATGTGATGCCCGAACTACCGGAGGTGGAGGCGCTCGCGGGGTACCTGCGTGAGCGCGCCGTTGGGCGACGCGTCGACCGGGTCGAGGTCGCCGCGATCAGCGCCCTGAAGACGTACGACCCGGCACCCACGGCGGTGTCGGGCCGGGCGGTGGCCGACGCCCGGCGGCACGGCAAGTTCCTCGACGTGATCTTCGACGGTGACCTGCACCTGGTGGTGCACCTGGCCCGCGCCGGCTGGCTGCACTACCGGGAGGCGTTCCCGTCCACCACCCCGCTGCGCCCCGGCAAGGGCCCGATCGCCCTGCGGGTACGCCTCGACGACGGCTCCGGGTTCGACCTCACCGAGGCGGGCACCCAGAAGAAGCTCGCCGCCTACCTGGTGACCGACCCGGCGCAGGTCCCCGGGGTCGCCAAGCTCGGGCCGGACGCGCTCGACGCCGACCTGGCCACCTTCACCGAACGGCTGCGCAGCCGACGGGGGCAGGTCAAGGGGGTGCTGACCGATCAGGCGGTGCTCGCCGGGGTCGGCAACGCGTACTCCGACGAGATCCTGCACGCGGCGAAGCTGTCCCCGTTCGCGATCACCGACCGGCTCACCGACGACCAGCTCGCCACCCTGCACGCCGCCACCCGGACGGTGCTGGGCGACGCGGTACGCCGGTCGGCCGGGCACCGGGCGGCGGAGCTGAAGGGCGAGAAGCGTTCCGGGTTGAAGGTGCACGCCCGCACCGGGCTGCCCTGCCCGGTCTGTGGCGACACCGTACGCGAGGTCTCGTTCGCCGATTCGAGCCTCCAGTACTGCCCGACCTGCCAGACCGGGGGCAAACCGCTCGCTGACCGTCGGTTGTCCCGTCTCGTACGGTGAGTCACATCGCGCCATTGTTACGGAGAGGTATCGTCCCTGGCGCACGGAACGTCCCCGTCCGCGCTCTACCCCGGTGGCCGTCCATCGGTATAGTGGCTCGGTCCCCGGCTTCGAAAACTGACGTGAAGTCGGCCGGTTCCCCGTTGGCAACCCCAGACGCAAAGCCCCTCGGCCCCGCGTTTGACCCGCTGCCAGCGTGGGAGACTGGAACGGTGGGCGACCCGGGCCCCTCACGGCGAGTGAGCGGCGCGTGTCATGCGGGAGGACATGGGTTGAGGTGACGACAAGCCTCCAGCGCCCGGTAACCAACACAGGCCGGAGCAGACTCGTGCGGCACGTGGACAGCTTCGAGATCCAGCCGCCGACACCGCCGTCGCACAACGGGGTGCCCCGGTCGGCATGGGCCCGCGCCCGACGCCGGGTCTCCACCTGGCACCGCCCGTACACGGCGGCGCTGCTGCTGCTCGACTTCGCCGCCGTGGTGCTGGCCGACTGGATCGCACAGGAGGCGTTCGGTCAGGCGCGGGCCGGCTTCTACAACGCGCAGGCGGACCCGACCTGGTTCTACACGGTGGTCTTCCTGCTGGTGCCGCTCGGCTGGCTGGCGGCCCTGTGGGGCAACCGGGCCTACGACCGGCGTTACCTCGGTCTCGGCCCAGAGGAGTACAAGCGGGTCATCCGGGGCGGCGTCGCAGTCACCGCCACCGTCTCCTTCATCGCCTTCGCCACCAAGACCGACCTGTCCCGGTACACGGTCGGTTTCGCCCTCGCCGGGGCGTTGGTGCTGGTCCTGTTCTTCCGGATCTCCGCGCGGTTCGTGCTGCACCGGGTCCGGGGTCGCGCCGGGCACGCCGGGCACCGGATGGTGCTGGTGGGCACCCTGCCGGAGTGCCTGGAGGTCTACACGGCGGTCACCCGCAACCCGAGCGCCGGCCTGGTGCCGGTGGCCATCCACATCACCGACGGGTACGCCGCCGCCCGGGGCATCCAGACCCCCGTCCCGGTGTACGCCGGGCGGGACGTGCTGGCTCTGGTGCGGGAGGTCGGCGGGGACACCATCGCGGTCTGCGGCTCGGCCAGCGCCGAGCCGGGTGAGCTGCGCCGGCTGGCCTGGCAACTGGAGGGCTCCGGCGTCGACCTGGTGGTCGCCCCGCAGCTCACCGACATCGCCGGCCCCCGGGTGCACATCCGCCCGATCGAGGGCCTGCCGCTGCTGCACGTGGAGGAGCCGACCCTGTCCGGGCCGGCGCTGCTGGCCAAGAACCTGATGGACCGGGTCGCCGCCGGGCTGGGCCTGCTACTGCTCGTCCCGGTCTTCCTCGCCATCGGGCTGGCCATCCGGCTGTCCGACCCCGGGCCGGTCTTCTTCCGCCAGCCCCGGGTGGGCCACGAGGGGCGGACCTTCCGGGTGTGGAAGTTCCGCACCATGTACGTCAACGCCGAGGAGCGGCTGGCCGGCCTGGTCGACCAGAACGAGACCGACGGCATGCTGTTCAAGATGAAGCAGGACCCCCGGGTCTTCCCGGTGGGCCGCTTCCTGCGGGCCTCCTCGCTGGACGAGCTGCCCCAGTTGATCAACGTGCTGTGGGGGGAGATGTCGCTGGTGGGGCCGCGTCCGCTGCCCGCCGACGACGGCGACTTCCTCGGTGACGTACGCCGGCGGCTGCTGGTCCGTCCCGGGATGACCGGGCTGTGGCAGGTGTCCGGCCGCTCCGACCTGTCCTGGGACGAGGCGGTCCGGCTCGACCTGTACTACGTCGACAACTGGTCGCTGGCGTACGACCTGAGCATCCTGTGGCGCACGGTCGGTGTGGTGCTGGCCCGCAAGGGCGCGTACTGAACCCCTTGGCGTGGCGGGCCGGACAGGCCAGGATCGCGGGGTGGGTGGCAACCTCTCCGCCGTGGCCGGCGTCGTCTCGCTGGTGACCGCGCTCGCCGCCGCGCTCTGGGCGGCGCTGCGGCTGCGCGGTCGACGGGGCATCGCCACCGCCACCCAACGGGCCACCTACGAGGTGCTGCACACCGCCGGGCTGGCCGCCGAGCCGCTGCGTACCGGCCTGCACCCGGCGGGCGCGGCGAAGGCCGTACGCCATCTGCGGGCCCTGGTGGGGGCGGCCGGACTGGCGTTGACGGACGCCGACACGCTGCTCGCCCTCGACGGGCGCGGCGGCCACCACGGCGGGCAACTGCTCGCGGCGGCCCGGCGGGTGGCCGAGACCGGCCGGTCGACGGTGCTGGGCGAGTCGGAGCTGCACTGCGACCGGGTGGACTGTCTGGTCCGGGGGGCGGTGGTGGCGCCGCTGTCGGCCGACGGCCGGGTGGTGGGGGCGCTCGTCGCGGTGGCCGACGGGCCGCCCGCGCCCGGCCTGGTGCAGGCCACCCTGGAGACCGCGCACTGGGCCGGCAACCAGCTCTCGCTGGCCGAGCTGGACTCGTCCCGGGAGCGGCTGGCCCGCGCCGAGATCCGGGCGTTGCGGGCACAGATCAGCCCGCACTTCATCTACAACGCGTTGACCGCGATCGGGTCGTTCGTGCGCACCGACCCGGAACGGGCCCGGGAGCTGATCCTGGAGTTCGCCGAGTTCACCAGGTACTCGTTCCGGGCGCACGGGGAGTTCACCACCCTCGCCGAGGAGTTGCGTTCCATCGATCGCTACCTGACCATCGAACGGGCCCGGTTCGGTGACCGGTTACAGGTGCGGTTGCAGATCGCCCCGGAGGTGCTGCCGGTGACCCTGCCGTTCCTGTGCCTGCAACCGTTGGTGGAGAACGCGGTGCGGCACGGGTTGTCGCGCAAGCCCGGTACCGGCATGGTGAGCATCGAGGCCCGGGACGCGGGTGCCGAGTGTCACATCACGGTGGAGGACGACGGAGTGGGGATGGACCCGGCCACGCTGACCGCGGGGATCGCCGAGCTGACCCGGGCCGGCAGCGACCCGACCGACGACCCGGGCCAGCACGTCGGCCTCTCCAACGTCGACGAGCGGCTCCGCTCGGTCTTCGGCGACGGGTTCGGCCTGGTCGTCGAGACGGGCCCCGGCTCGGGTACGAAGGTGAGCCTGCGCATTCCGAAGTTCCACCCCGGCGTACGGGCCGGCGCGTGAGCGAGCGGGCCGGCGCGGTGAACGCGTCCGGGTTCCTGCGGGTGCTGGCCGTCGACGACGAGCCACCGGCGCTCGACGAGTTGGCGTACCACCTGCGGGCCGATCCCCGGGTGGCCCGGCTGCACACGGCCGGTGACGCCACCGAGGCGCTGCGGGTGCTGCGGGACACCGACGTGGACGTGGTCTTCCTGGACATCCGGATGCCCGGCCTGGACGGGATGGAACTGGCGCGGGTGCTGCGCCGGTTCGCCCGGCCCCCCGCGATCGTCTTCGTCACCGCGTACGACGACGGCGCGGTCGACGCGTTCGACCTGGGCGCGACCGACTACGTCCGCAAGCCGGTACGCGCCGAACGGCTGGCCGAGTCGCTGCGCCGGGTGATCGGTTCGCGGGTGGTGCCGTCGCACCCGGCGGCGCTGGCCCGCGCCGAGGAGGACCCGACGATCCCGGTTGAGCTGGCCGGGACGACCCGGATGCTGCCCCGCTCCGCGGTGCGCTGGGTGGAGGCGCAGGGCGACTACGCGCGGCTGCACACCGCCGACGGCTCGCACCTGGTCCGGGTGTCCCTGGCCACCCTCGCCGAACGCTGGGCGGACGCGGGTTTCGTGCGCATCCACCGGTCGTACCTGGTGCAGTTGCGCCTGATCGCGGAGCTGCGCCTGGTCAACTCCGGGTACGTGGTGCTGATCGACGCCGCCGAGTTGCCGGTGAGCCGCCGGCACACCCGGGAGTTGAAGGACAAGCTGGTCCGCGCCGCCAAACAGGACTGGACCCGCTGAGCCGGGCGCGGCCATGATCGTCGCGATGTCGGCGATGTTGCGGTGACGCAGTGCCCCGGATGCCGCAACATCGGCCCCCTGACGCGGGAACGGCGAAGGGCGCCCCGGCCGAGGCCGGGGCGCCCTTCGCCGTCGGTGGCGGGTCAGCGCGGGGAGGGGGCACCCACGCCGGAGTCGATCACCTTGAGCCCGCTGCCGGGCGACGTGGCCCGGCCCGTGGGCGGGGTGGCCGTGGCCGGGTAGAGCCAGAGCGTGCCGACCACGTCGGCGACCACATGGGTGTTACCCGAGTGGTTGTAGACGTTGAAGCCCTGCGTGGGACCGAGGATGCCCAGCACCGCGTTGGAGACGGTCTGCCCGGCGGCCGGGTTGAGGTTGCTCGCCGTGGGCCGGGTCATCGCCGAGTCGGCCGGCCACACCGTGAGCACGGTGTTGCTGGTCGGGGTGACCGCGGTGACGTTCATCGCGAGCACCTGGGTGCTCGGGGTCAGCATGCTCGCCGGTGCGGTGACCTTGCCGACCGAGGCCGGCCCGAGCACGCTCGGCAGGCCCTGGCCGATCCGGCTGTCCGCGATCCGGGTCGGCGACATCGGGGTGAACCGCAGGCCGTCCGGAACCGTGCCGTCGTCGATCACGCCCACCACGTCCACCACCAGGTGGGTGGTCTGCGAGGTGTAGATCGAGAACTGCGGTGCCCGCCTGCCGCCGCACTCGGTGCACTCGACGGTCTCCACGATGGCGAGGTTCGGCACCACCTTGCCCGCCGGGTAGTTGACCGTCGACGCGCTCGGTACGTCCCCCTGCCCGGTCCACGCCGTCAGGTAGCCGGCCTTGCGGGGCGAGACGGCGGTGATGTTGACGACCAGCGCCTTGACGTGGGTGTTGAGGTCGCCGAAGCTGAGCCAACTCCACATGATGTAGTCGGCCTTCAGGGGACCGCCCTCCTCCCGGGTGTCGTAGAGGCGGTACGGCTTGATCCACTGGTACTGGCCGCCCTGTCCCCGGCTGGAGAGCGAGTTGTTCCCGGCCCAGACGCCCGCCACGTCGACCACGACGTCCGTCGACCCGGCGTGGTTGTAGACCGACACCTTGCCGCCCGAGCCCACCTTGACGGTGACGCTGTTCGAGCCGAGCCACGACTTCGCGAAGTTGATCGAGGACGCGGTCGGGCGGCTCTGGCCGGCGGGGTAGAGGGTGAGGAAGCTCCCCGCCGTCGGGCCGACGACCGTCACGTTCAGCACGACGGAGCCGACACCGCTGCTCGGCACCCCGCCCCGGCCGGTGACCTGGAGGTCGACCTTCTTACCCGGGCCGATCTTGGCCTTGGGCGCGCCCAGGCCGGACCGGGTGTCCATCAGCCGCTTCGGTGCCAGCGGGTAGTAGCTGCCGGTGACGCCCCGGAAGCCCTCGACGGCCAACTGCACCCGGCGGGTGCCGGAGGCGCTGTCGTCGGCGAGCAGCAGGCTCGCCTGCTGCACCCCCTCTTTGGTCGGGTTGGCCGCGACCGAGACCGTACAGGTCTGCCCCGGGGTCAGCGTCCGGCCGGTGCAGTTCGAGCCGAGCAGCGCGAACGCCTCGGGCGTCGGGCCGCCGAGGCTGGCCGCCCCGAAGGTGATCGGCGCACTGCCGACGGACCGGAAGGTCACCGTCTTGGCCGCGCTGGGTACCGCGATCTCCTGGTAGTTGAAGCTGACCGGGTTGGGCTCGCCGTGCGCGACCGCGTAGTCCACGGACGAGTTCCAGCGCAGCTCACCGCTGACCGTGCCGGTGTAGTAGGTGCTGTCCCGGCAGCTGTACTCGTAGGCGGCGGCGAACGCGTCGACCCGGCCGGTGTCGCTGTCCCGGTCGGCCTGCCGGACCTTGATCCAGCCGGTGACGTGGCCGCAGCCGCGCCCGTCGGAGGCCAGGTCCATGGCGGCGGTGCCGCCGTCGCCCTGCCAGGTCGCCTGGTAGGTCTGACCGGCCGCCCACTGCTCGCCGGCCGGCGGCTGGATGGTGAGCCGCACGTAGGAGCCGGCCCGGGTGGTGTCGACCGCCAGCCGGTCGTTGTCCTGTGCGACCACGGAGACGGTGGAGTTGTCACGGTCGAAGACGTCGGACCGGTAGATCGGATAGCCGCCGGTCTGGTCGCCGACGTCGACGGTGAGGACCGTGTACGGCGCGGTGGGCGCGGCCAGCGCCACCCCCGGCAGTACGGCCAGCGCACAGGCCCCGGCAATGCTCATGCCGAGTAGAGCGCGAAAAATGCGCATGCATTACCCCGTGAAGAAGGAAGAGTGATTGTGGACCACACACTATGGGCGGTGATCACGAGCGGCAAGGCCATATCGATGGAATGCCAAGAAAGGGCATTGCGCCCTTACCGGATCGACGACCGGCACTTGAGCCGGTTCATCCACCACGGCGCGGGCCCGGCGTTCACGGAAACGCGAGAGCGCCCCGACCGGGTGGTCGGGGCGCTCTGCGGGTGACTACTGACGGTCAACCGTCGTGGCGACTGTCGATCAGCGCCGGTTCGCGGCCGGAGCCGCGCTCGGCTTGGCCTTGCCGCCCTTCAGCGACGTGGCCGACTTGGCCGTGGAGGCCGGCGGGTAGTAGAACGTGCCCACCACGTCGGCGACCAGGTGCGTGCTGCCGGACAGGTTGTTGACGTTGAACGCGTAGTTCGGGCCGATGACACCCAGCACGCCGTTGGAGACGACCTGGCCCGCGTACGGGTTCAGGTTGCTGGTGGAGGGCTTGTTGACCCCGTCGAAGTCGGCCGGCCAGGTGGTGATGACCGTGTTGTTGGTCGGGGTGACGGCGGTGACGTTCATCGCCAGCACCTCGGTGTCGGGCGTGACCATCTCGGCCGGGGCGGTCACCTTGCGGGTGCCGTTGGCCGGGATGGCCCCGGAGATGCCCAGGTTGGAACGGCTGTCGACGATCCGGGTCGGGCTCAGCGGAGCGAACCGCATGCCGTACGGGGACTCGCCGTCGTCGACCACACCGACGAGGTCGACCAGGACGTGCGCCGACTGCGAGGTGTAGATGCTGAACTTCGGCGCACCTGCGATGCACCAGTTGTACTGCTCGGTGCCGGTGCAGGGGGTGGTCTGCACGAAGGTCAGGTTCGGCACGTTCTTGCCGGCGAGGTAGTTCACCGTCGAGGCGGCCGGCCGGGCACCCTTGCCGGACCACGCGGTGAGGAAGCCGGACTTGGCCGGCGACACCGCGGTGACGTTGAAGACGAACGACTTGACGTGCGGGTTGTACTCGTCGCCGAAGTCGAGCGAGTATTCCAGCACCTGACCGGCCGGGGGCTTGCCCTCCGGGTCGTCGCGGCTGTCCCACATGCGCTCCGGCAGGTACCACTCGTACTGGCCGCCGGCACGGTTGGTGAGGCTGTTGTCGCCCGCGTAGAAGCCGACCACGTCGACGATCACGTCGGTCGAGCCGCTGTTGTTGTAGACCGAGACCTTGCCACCGGAGCCGAGCTTCACGGTGACGTTGTTGGAGCCCAGCCAGCCCTTGGCGAAGTTCACCGAGGAGGCGGTGGGCCGGGACTCACCCGTCGGGTAGGCGGTGAGGAAGCTGGCGGCGCTGGGACCGGTGACGGTCACGTTCAGCACGACCGCGCCGACGCCGCTGGCCGGTACGCCACCACGGCCGGCGACCTGGAGGTCGACCTTCTTGCCGGCGCCGATCTTGCCGACCGGGGCGCCGGTGCCGTCGCGGGTGTCCAGCAGGCGGGCCGGGGAGACCGGGTAGTAGGCGCCGGTCACGTCGTCGAGGGCCGCCGACTTCTGCAGCGGCGCGGAGACGGGAGCCGCGGAGGCCGTACCCGGCACCACGGCGAGTGCACATGCTCCGGCGAGACCGACGCCGAGGAGAGTGCGAATTTTGCGCATAGAAACCCCGTGTTCGATGAGAAAGGGATTGGCTGCCCCAGCGTAGGGGCCTGGGTCAATGCCGGCAAGGCCGTTACAGATGATCTCCGGGTGACGTTCCGGTGAGGACGAATCAGACGTAACGCCATGCTGGTCATCAGGTCGTCCACCGTCATCCACAGGCCGACCGCCTTGTCCACAGGTTGTCCACACCCCCGGTGGACGGCACTTGACATTCGGGTGGGGCCGACGAGACTGCCCGGGTGACCGCCGACCACGACCCCGAGCCGCTACCGGTGGACCCGGGGCCGCCGGCCGCCCGGCCGGCCGGGCGGGTACGGATCGTGCTGGCCGGCGTCTCCCGCCGGGACACCCGGGCCGCCCACACCCGCACCGAGTTGACCCAGCAGACCCGGGTCGGTGAGGCGCTGGTCCGGGGCCTGGTCCGGGCACAGCTCACCCTCGCCCTGCGGCTGAGCCTGCTGGTGCTGATCGGGTTGGGCGGGCTGCCCTGGCTGTTCGCCATCGCACCCCCGGTCGGCCGGGTCACCGTGCTCGGCGTCAACCTGCCCTGGCTGCTGCTCGGGGTGGTCTCGTTCCCCTTCCTCATCGCCGTCGGCTGGGCGTACGTGCGGCTCGCCGAACGCAACGAACAGGACTTCGTCGACCTCGTCCAGCGGCCGGAACGCTGAGATGGGCAACGGGTACGTCGTACCGGCGATCGTCGCGGTCACCCTGATCACCGTCGGCATCGGCTTCTACGGCCTGCGCCTGGCCCGGACCACCTCCGACTTCCTGGTGGCGTCCCGGACGGTCAGTCCGACCTGGAACGCCGCCGCCATCGGCGGGGAGTACCTGTCGGCGGCGAGTTTCCTCGGCATCGCCGGACTGATCCTCAAGTACGGCGTCGACGTGCTCTGGTACCCGGTCGGTTTCGCCGCCGGCTACCTGGCGCTGCTGCTCTTCGTCGCCGCGCCGCTGCGCCGCTCCGGGGCGTTCACCCTGCCCGACTTCTGCGAGCTGCGGCTCGGCTCCCGCCGGCTGCGCACCCTGGCCACCGTCTTCGTCATCTTCATCGGCTGGCTCTACCTGGTGCCGCAGTTGCAGGGCGCCGGGCTGACCCTGGCCACGGTGGCCGGCTCGCCGTACCCGGTGGGGGCGTTGCTGGTCGCCGCGGTGGTCACCGCCAACGTGGCGTTGGGCGGGATGCGGGCGATCACCTTCGTGCAGGCGTTCCAGTACTGGCTGAAGTTGACCGCGCTCGCCGTACCCGCGATCTTCCTGGCCCTCCAGTGGCAGGCCGACGCCCGCCCGGCGGTGACCCCGCCCGACGGACCGGCGTTCCGCACCGCCACCACCGTCGTGGTCGAGCACCGCGCGGCCCTCACCTTCCCCGACGGCACCATCCGTGAGGTACGCCCCGGCGACGAGCTGAGCTTCGCCGCCGGTGACCCGGTGCCCGAGGTGTCCGGGGTCGCCAACGGGGCCGCCGACTGGCTGCTGCCCAGCGCCGCCGGGGACGACGACCGGGGTCTGTTCGCCACCTACTCGCTGATCCTGGCGACCTTCCTCGGCACCATGGGACTGCCGCACGTACTGGTGCGCTTCTACACCAACCCCGACGGCGCGGCGGCCCGGCGGACCACCCTGGTGGTGCTGGCCATGGTCGGCGTCTTCTATCTGCTGCCCACCCTGTACGGCGTGCTCGGCCGGATCTACACCCCGCAACTGCTGGTCAGCGGGCAGACCGATGCGGTGGTGGTGCTGCTGCCCGAGGCGGCGCTCGGTGACGGCGTCACCGGACGGCTACTCTCCGCCCTGGTCGCCGCCGGGGCGTTCGCCGCGTTCCTGTCCACCTCGTCCGGGCTGCTCACCAGCGTCGCCGGGGTGATCTCCACCGACGTGCTGGGGCACGGCTCGGTACGCGGCTTCCGGCTGGCCACGGTGATCGCCGGCGGGGTGCCGGCGGTGCTCGCCCTGAACGTCTCCGGGCTGGACGTCTCCCAGGTGGTCGGGCTGGCCTTCGCGGTCGCCGCGTCCAGCTTCTGCCCACTGCTGGTGCTCGGCATCTGGTGGCGCGGGCTGACCGACCTCGGCGCGGCGGCCGGGGTGCTGGTCGGCGGCGGCGCGGCGATCGGCGCGGTGCTGATCACCGTGCTCGGGCCGCCGCTGACCGGCTGGCCGGCCACCCTGACCACGCAGCCCGCCGCCTGGACGGTGCCGCTCGCCTTCACCGTGATGATCGCGGTGTCGATGGCGACCCGCCGCCGCACCCCGGTCGACGTCGGAGCCACCATGCTCCGCCTGCACGCCCCCGAGTCGCTGCGCTCCTGACCGGTTCGTCCCGATCGGTCGGAACCCGTGCCCATACAGCCCGTCAGTTGCGTCGGGTTCGGAGGCTGCTGACAGTGGCCTGGTTGGGGATGACCGGTTGGGCCGGGAACGGGGACTGTTGAGCGGGTGGGACGTTCACCGGGCCGTGATGGTCGTGGCGGACATGGGTCGAGTCGACCCAGCGCCAGCCTGACCAGGTTGATGGAGTTGGCGCGGTTGACCGACACGCTGCTGATCGACACCGACGGCGTGTACGACCTGGCCAACGTCAACGACCGCATCCTGCCCGGGCTCAAGCAGGGTGACGACCAGCTTCCCGGTTGTGTGCAGGCGGACGAAGTCCACGCATGCTTGAACGCCGTCGTCGAGGGTGTAGCGGCGGCCGATGGTGGCCGGTAGTTCGCCACGGACCGCCAGTTCGCCGACCTCGCGCATTCCGCCAAATGTGCCGTCCCTATCGAGTACGAAGTGCAGGCGCACGTCGTCGCGGCCGATCCACTCCTGCCGCGGTACCGGGAGGGTGATCGTGAGGAAACGTCCACCTGGACGAATGGCGCTTGCAACTGCGGTCAGGTGGTCGCTCGGCAGGGTCAGGTTGAACGCGACGTCGACGCTGGACGGGTACTCGGCTTCCGCGTACCCGATGGTCTGGTCGGCGCCGAGGCCGCGAAGGATGTCGGCATCGGCGTCGGTCGCGGTGGCGATCACCCGAGCTTTCGCGGCGGCGAGCAGCGGGATCACCGCGGTGCCGACACCGCCGGTGGCGCCGATGACCAGGACGGTTTCACCGGGCCGGATCTTGGCGGTGGCCATCAGCGCTCGTGCGGTCAGGCCGATGGTGGGCAGGGCCGCTGCCTGCTCGATGTTGAGGCCGGCCGGGCGGCGTGCCAGGAACTGGGTGTCGGCCTCGAAGACCGCGTACTCGGCCAGCGAGCCGGTGCTCAGCGACGGCCGGGTCGCACCGGCCATCGCGCGCAGTGCCCGGGGAACGGCCTGGCCGAAGATCTCGTCGCCCACCTGGTAGGCCGTCACGCCAGCACCGACCTCGCTGACGGTGCCTGCGAAGTCGTTGCCGGGCACGTGCGGGAATGCCAGTGGCATGACGTCGCGGAAATCGCCGCCGGGCAGCCGGACGTCCGCCGGGTTGATCGAGGCGGCGGCGATCCGAACCTGGATCTGCCCCGGACCGGGTCGGGGCACCGGTACGTCGGCCACCGTGTACTTCTCGGGTGGTCCGTAGGCGGTCGCGACAACTGCCTTCATGCATTCCTCCAAAAACGGACCGCGCGGTCATGTTGTTGCGTGAAGCTAGCAATAAGCGGACCCGGCGGTCAACTTGCTAGTGTGCCGAAGTGACCTCAACCCGTCCCCTGCGTGCCGACGCCGCTCGCAACCGGGAGTTGCTGCTGGCTGCGGCTGCGGACGAGTTCGCCGAGCGCGGCCTGGACGCCTCGGTCGCCGATATCGCCCGCCGGGCCGGCGTCGGGAAGGGCACTGTATTCCGCCACTTCGCCACGAAGGATGACCTGATCGCCGCGATCGTCCTCGACCGGATCCATGCGCTCAACACGGTCGGCGACCGACTGCTCGACGCGGCGGATCCAGGCGCGGCACTGCTGGAGTTCCTCACCGTCGCCGCGCATCAGCGACAACAACGCGACCTCTCGTTCCTACAGGAGGCCGGCGAGCTGAACGCGGAGGTCACCCAAGTCCGTTCGCAGATGTTCGACACCGTGCACACGCTGGTTGACCGGGCACGCGAGCACGGCGCGGTGCGGGCCGACGTCACCGGCACGGACGTCATCCTGCTGATGTGCGCGCCGAACTACGTCACCAGCTACGTGCCGGACGCCCCGCCCGACCTGTGGCAGCGATACCTCGCCATCATCTTCGACGGCCTACGCCCCGAAGGCGCCCACCCGCTGCCCCACCCGCCGCCGCTGGCTCCTTGACGCCGCGAACACAGGGTCTGACCGCCGGCGCCTGCTGACGCCTCCGGAGCGTACGCGGCTGAACGTCCTCATTTGGTGCAATGCGCGCTGCGCGGCTCGATCGTTGAAGCACAGGGGTCAGGGCGGCTTGGCCCCTGGCGACACTGACGCCGCACCGGGGGCGTCCGTCTCGGGGATGAACCGGGATCGTCCCCTGGCGGGAGCGGCCCCTCGCCCGGTCCGGATACGGTCGGGGCATGACTGGTGAACACCCTGCGCTGGCACTCCGTGGCCTGGCCAAGCAGTTCGACGGCAAGGTGGCGGTCGCCGGGGTGGACCTGGCCGTCCCCGCCGGCTCGTTCTACGGCCTGCTCGGCCCCAACGGCGCCGGCAAGACCACCACCCTGTCGATGGCCGTCGGGCTGCTGCGGCCCGACCACGGCAACGCGTGGGTGCTCGGGCACGACGTCTGGGGCGACCCGGTCGAGGCGAAACGCCTGCTCGGCGTCATGCCCGACGGAGTACGCCTGTTCGACCGGCTCAGCGGCGCGGAGCTGCTGGCGTACCACGGTCTGCTGCGCGGCATGGACCCGGCGGTGGTCGACCAGCGGGCGGCGGAACTGCTCGACGTGCTGGCCCTCACCGACGCCGGCCGGACCCTGGTGGTCGACTACTCCGCCGGCATGAAGAAGAAGATCGGCCTGGCCTGTGCGCTGCTGCACGGCCCCCGGCTGCTGGTGCTCGACGAGCCGTTCGAGGCGGTCGACCCGGTGTCGGCGGCGCTGATCCGCGACATCCTGCACCGGTACGTGGTCGGCGGCGGGACGGTCGTCTTCTCCAGCCACGTGATGGAGGTCGTCGAGCGGCTCTGCTCACACGTGGCGATCCTCGCCGAGGGCACCATCAAGCGGGTCGGCACCCTCGCCGAGGTACGTGGCGACCGCTCCCTGGAGGACGTCTTCGTCGAGGTCGTCGGCGGCCGGACGGCGACCGGTGAGGAGCTGGCGTGGCTGTCCCGGTGACCGCGCCCGCGCCCCCCACTCGGGTCCGCGCGGTCTCCCCGCGCCACTTCGTCCGGCTCAAGCTGCGGGTGATGGGCAACAACTTCCGGGGCCAGGGCTGGCGGGTCGCCCTGTTCGTGACCGGCGTGCTGGTCGGGCTCTGGTTCGCGGCCGGCGGCTTCCTCATGTTCGCCGCCCCCGGCTTCGCCGACGAACCCCGCTACGCGGTGATGGCGGCGGCCTTCGGCGGCGGGGTGCTGGTGCTCGGCTGGCTGCTGCTGCCACTGGTCTTCTTCGGCGTCGACGAGACCCTCGACCCGGCCCGCTTCGCCCTGCTGCCGTTGTCCCGCCGCACCCTGGTCACCGGGCTGTTCGCGGCGGCCCTGGTCAGCGTCCCGGTGTTCGCGGTGCTGGTCGCGGTCACCGGGCTGGTGGTCAGCGCCGCGCTGCTCGGCGGCGCGGTCGCCGGTGTCGTCGCCGCCCTCGGCGTGGTCGCCGGGGTGCTGCTCTGCGTCGCCGCCAGCCGCGCGGTGACCAGCGCGTTCGCCACCATGCTGCGGTCCCGGCGGGTACGCGACCTGGCCGCCGTGCTGCTCGCCGTGGTCGCCGCGTCACTCGGCCCGTTGCAGCTCGTGGTGCTGGCGGCGGTCCGCACCGCCGACTGGGACCGGCTCGTCGGGGTGGCCCGGATCGTCGGCTGGACCCCGTTCGGCGCACCCTGGACCATCGGCCTGGACGTGGCCGAGGGCCGGGCCTGGGCGGTCCCGGTCAAGCTGCTGATCACCGCGGTCACCATCGGGGCGCTGCTGCTCTGGTGGTCCCGGTCGCTGGAGTCGGCGATGGTCGGCGCGGCGAGCGCCGCCCCGGCCAAGGCCCGCCGGGCACCGACCGGCGGCGCGGTCGCCCAACTCTTCCCCCGGGCGGTCGGCTGGGCCCGCCGGGACCGGTTCGGCGCGCTGGTGGCCCGCGAGTGCCGCTACTGGTGGCGGGACGCCCGACGACGGGCCAATCTGATCACCATCGCGGTGGTCGGGATCTTCGTACCGGTGATGGTCAACCTCGGTGGCGCGGGGTTCGCCGTCGGCGAGGAGGGCTTCGAGGCCACCGGGGACCCGTCGCCGGTGCTGCTCAGCATCTCGATGCTCTTCGTCGGCGTGCTCGCCTCGGTGACCCTGGCCAACCAGTTCGGCTTCGACGGCAGCGCCTACGCGGCGAACGTCGTGGCCGGGGTGCCGGGTCGGCTGGAGCTGCGCGCCCGGATGACCGCCTTCTCCGTGTACGTGCTGCCGATGCTCGGCGTCGTCTCCCTGATCATCAGCGGGGTGCTCGGCCGACCGGAGTGGTTCGGGGTGGCGGCGGGCGCGCTGCTCGCCTCGTACGGGGTGGGGCTGGCGATCAACGGGTTCATCTCGGTGCTGGGGGCGTACTCGCTGCCGGAGACGAGCAACCCGTTCGCGATGAACGGTGGTTCCGGGGTCGCCAAGAGCATGCTCACCCTGCTGTCCATGGTCGGCTCGGCGGCTGCCGCCGTACCGATGGTGGTGGCCGCCGGGCTGCTCGGCGACGGGTGGCTCTGGCTGGCCCTGCCGGTCGGCGCGGCGTACGGGGTGGGGGCGGCGCTGCTCGGGGCGTACCTGGCCGGGGACGTGCTGGACCGTCGGATGCCGGAGCTGCTGTCGACCGTGACCCCCCGCCGCTGATGCCTGTCGTCGAGGCGGTGACCACCGTCGGCATTCCCCCGGACCTGGCGTTCGCGGTGTCGCAGACCGTCGCGCCGGTGCGCTACCGGTGGGACCCGTTCGTCCGCGAGCAGCACTTCGTCGACGGGGCCACCCGCCCCGGCAAGGGGGTACGAACCTTCACCCGGTCCCGGCACGGCCTGGTGATGATCAGCGAGTACGTCTCCTTCGCCCCGCCGACGAACGTCGGGATGAAGATGGTGCGCGGCCCGTGGTTCTTCGAGATGTTCGCCGGTGGCTGGCGGTTCGCCCCCGCACCCGAGCCGGGCCACACGGTCGCCACCTGGCGGTACAGCTTCCGCTGCCGGCCGGCGTTCCTGCGGCCGGTCGCCGACCGGATCGGCGTGTGGCTGCTCACCCGGGACATCCGCCGCCGGATCGCCGGTTACGCGGGCGGGTGCGCCGACCCGCAGGTGCTCGCCGCCGCCCGCGCCACCCTGCCCGGCGGGACGGACGGCACGCCCCGGACGGCGGGCCGCACCCCTCGGGGTGCGGACTCTGCCCCTCGGGATGCAGCGGACCACGACGCGGGACCACCCTCCGGTAGCTGATCCGCCAGCCGGGTCGTCGGCGCTCAGTGGCCCGCACGTCGTCCCTCCGGCGCGGGCGGTCGGGTGCGGACGATCATGGGACATGCCGGGCGGCGGGGGCCACAATGTTTCACGTGAATCCAGAACCGGGTGCCGAGATCCACCACACCGACCCGTTCGCGGTGCCGACCGGGCAACGCTCGCCGGCCCGTCGGCTGCGGGGGCGGCTCGCCGCGCCGGTGACGATCTGGACCGCTCCCGGCCCGGCCGGGCTGACCGTGTCGTCCACCCTGGTCGCCGAGGGGGAGCCGGACCGGCTGCTCGGCCTGATCGACCCCGAGGCCGACCTGTGGACGGCGATCGAGGACGCCGGCCGGTTCGCGGTGGCCCCGCTCGGGCCGTCCCACCGGCAGTTCGCCGACCGGTTCGCCGGGCTCTTCCCCTCGCCGGGCGGCCTGTTCGCCACCGACGCGTGGACCGACACACCCTACGGGCCGGTGCCCGCCGACGCTGGGAGCTGGGCCGGCTGCCGCCTCGACACCGCCCGGGAGTACGGCTGGGCCCTCCTCGTCGAGGCCACCATCGAGACGGTCGAGATCGTCGCCGACACCCCGCCCCTCCTGCACCACCGGGGCCGCTACCACCAGCTTCCCTGACCCGAGCCGCCCGAGCCGCCCGGGCGGGCCGGGGTGGCACCGCCATGTCGCCGATGTAGCGGCGTCCTGGGCGGTCGGATACCGCCATTCCGGCCCACGAGAGTCGATCGAGGGCAGGCGGGGTGGGCCGGTGAGCGGGGTGACGTGGGTCACTGGGCGCAGGTGGGGGACCGTTCGGCGCAGGGGATCGCCGGGATCGATCTGCACCTTTTCTCGCAGGCAGGCCGCTCTCTACGGTGCGCGAAACTCCCGATGCCTGTGAAGGTGGTGATCCACAGATGTCCACGGACACACCCACGCCCGCCCCGACCGACTCGGCGGCGGAGCGTTATCTGGCCGTACAACGGTCGGACGAGTTCGTCGGGTTGCGCCGCGCGCTGCGCAGCTTCGTCTTCCCGATGACCGTCGCGTTCTTCCTGTGGTACGCGCTCTACGTGATCCTCTCCGCCTACGCGCGGGACTTCATGGGCACGAAGCTCTTCGGCAGCAACATCAACGTGGCGCTGATCTTCGGCCTGCTCCAGTTCGTCTCGACGTTCCTCATCGCCTGGCTCTACTCCCGGTACGCCGACCGGAAGCTCGACCCGACCGCCGACCGCATCCGCGCCGAGATCGGGGAGGTGACCCGTGAACACGGTCCTCGCGGTTGAGGCGGGCGGCGGCACCGCCCGCAACCTGACCATCACCCTGTTCCTGGTGTTCGTGGCGGTGACGCTGGCGATCACGATCTGGGCCAGCCGGCAGACCAAGACGGCCACCGACTTCTACGCCGGCGGCCGGTCCTTCTCCGGTTTCCAGAACGGCATGGCGATCGGCGGCGACTACATGTCGGCCGCGTCGTTCCTCGGCATCGCCGGCATCATCGCGCTGTACGGCTACGACGGCTTCCTCTACTCCATCGGCTTCCTGGTCGCCTGGCTGGTGGCGTTGCTGCTGGTGGCGGAACTGCTGCGCAACTCGGGCCGCTACACGATGGCCGACGTGCTGGCGTTCCGGATGCGTCAGCGGCCGGTGCGTACGGCGGCGGCGGTCTCCACCATCACGGTGTCGATCTTCTACCTGCTGGCCCAGATGGTCGGCGCGGGCGCCCTGGTCGCGCTGCTGCTGGGAATCAAGCCGGGCACGACGTTCCTCGGCATGGACGCCGACACCGCCAAGGTGGCCACCATCATCATGGTCGGCGCCCTGATGATCATCTACGTGACCGTGGGCGGCATGAAGGGCACCACGTACGTCCAGATCGTCAAGGCGTTCCTGCTGATGACCGGCGCGCTGGTGATGACCGTGCTGGTGCTGGCGAAGTACAACTTCAACCTGTCGGCGCTGCTCGGTGACGCCGCCGCCGCGTCGGGCAAGGGCAGCGCGTTCCTCGAACCCGGGCTGCGCTACGGCGTCGAGGTGGCCGGCAACTCGACCCAGACCTTCTACAACAAGATGGACCTGCTGTCGCTGGGCATCGCCCTGGTGCTCGGCACCGCCGGCCTGCCGCACATCCTGATCCGCTTCTACACGGTGCCGACCGCCAAGGCGGCCCGCAAGAGCGTGCTCTGGGCGATCGGCATCATCGGCACCTTCTACCTGTTGACGCTGGCCCTGGGCTTCGGTGCGGCGGCGCTGGTCGGCGGCAAGGAGATCATCGCGCAGGACAAGGCCGGCAACACCGCCGCGCCGCAGCTCGCCGAGGAGCTGGGCAAGTCCTTCCTCGGCGGCGACCTGGGCGGGGCGACCCTGTTGGCGATCATCGCGGCGGTCGCGTTCGCCACCATCCTGGCGGTGGTCGCCGGCCTGACCCTGGCCTCGTCGTCCAGCCTGGCGCACGACTTCTACGCCAACGTGATCAAGAAGGGGCAGACCTCCGAACGCCAGGAGGTCCGGGTGGCCCGAATCTCGGCCCTGGTCATCGGCGCGGTCTCGATCGCCCTGTCGATCTACGCGCAGAGCCTCAACGTGGCCTTCCTGGTGGCGTTGGCGTTCGCGGTGGCCGCCTCGGGCAACCTGCCGGCGATCCTCTACAGCCTGTTCTGGAAGCGGTTCAACACCTCGGGCGCGGTCTGGGCGATCTACGGCGGCCTGATCTCGGCCGTGTTCCTGGTGTTCTTCTCACCTGTCGTCTCCGGGGCACCGACCTCGATGTTCCCGGACCACGACTGGCAGTGGTTCCCGCTGTCCAACCCGGGCCTGTTGTCCATCCCGTTCGGGTTCCTCTGCGGCTGGATCGGCACGGTGATCTCCAAGGAGCACGACGAGGACAAGTACGCCGAGTTGGAGGTGCGTGCCCTCACCGGCGCGGGCGCGCACTGAGCAACCGGCGCACCACGGGCCCCCGACGCGACCGCTCGCGTCGGGGGCCCACCCCGTCGGCCCGGCTCGGTCGCCCGGTGACGCACCCGGGAAGCACCCACGAAGGCAGGGACGGGCAGGGTACGGGGCACGCCACTGCCTCGGGTCGACCGGACCCCGGGCGGCGGGGAGAAGTAGGCTGGCCGCCATGAAGGTTGCCCAGCGGTTCGGAAACGGTCACCGCGTCCTGGTCACCGGCGGCGCCGGGTTCGTGCCGTCGCACCTGGTGGACGCCCTGATCGAGCGCGGGTGCACGGTGGTCGCGCTGGACAACTTCGTCACCGGCTCCAAGGACAACGTCGCGCACCTGGCCGAGCACCCCCGGTTCACCCTGGTCGAGGCGGACATCTCCGACGGCCTGCCCACCCACCAGCCGGCCCTGGCGCAGCGCTTCGACGCGATCCTGCACATGGCGTCCCCGGCCAGCCCGACCGACTTCGCGAAGCTGCCGGTGGAGATCCTCCGGGTCGGTTCGGTGGGCACCCTGCACCTGCTCGACCGCGCGGTCGCCGACAACGCCCGGTTCCTGATGGCCTCCACCTCCGAGGCGTACGGGGACCCGAAGGAACACCCGCAGCGGGAGACGTACTGGGGCAACGTCAACCCGATCGGGGTGCGCAGCGTCTACGACGAGGCGAAGCGGTTCTCCGAGGCGGCCACCATGGGCTACCACCGCAGCCGGGGGCTGGACGCGGCGATCGTCCGGATCTTCAACACGTACGGCCCGCGGATGCGTCCGGACGACGGCCGGGCGATCCCCACCTTCATCTCCCAGGCGTTGCGCGGCGAACCGATCACGGTGCACGGCACGGGCGAGCAGACCCGGTCGATCTGTTACGTCGACGATCTGGTCCGCGGCATCCTGCTGCTGCTCGACTCGACGCAGACCGGCCCGATCAACTGCGGCACCGAACACGAGATGACGATGCGGCAACTCGCCGAGACGATCGTGTCACTCTCCGGCAGCACGTCACAGGTGACCTACGTCACCCGCAGCGCGGACGACCCGGAGATGCGCCGCCCCGACCTGACCCTCGCCCGGGACCTGCTGGGATACCAGCCGGAGGTCTCGCCCGATGAGGGCCTGCGACGCACCATCGACCATTTCCGCGACCGGCTAGGGTAGCTCCCCCGCGCCACGCGGGACGGCCGGCGGGCTTCACATTCAGCGAACGCTCGACCCGCCTACGTACGCTGAAACGCATGTCAGCGACCTCGTCAGCCGGCGCCTCGCTCCCTTACCTGCACCGCAGCGCGGGCCGGGCCTCGGTGCCCGGCGCCGACCGGGGCCCCACCGGGCGCTCCGGGCAGTCCGACGCGCAGTGGTACCCGTCGTACCAGGAGAGCCAGCCCCGGTCGGGCGGACCGGGCGGCCCCGGCACACCCTCGGGGCCGGGCGGGCCGGGGAACTACGGCAGGCGCGGGCCGCGCCCGCGCTGGGGGCGGATCGCCCTGGTGGCCGGCGTGTCGGTGCTGGTCCTGGCGCTGCTCGGCGGGGTCGGGGCGTGGTTCTACACCCGCAACCTCAACGACGACCTGGCCCGCACCGACCCGTTCTCGGAGATCACCGGCGGCCGGCCGGCGAAGGCGGTCGACGGGGCGCTCAACATCCTGCTGGTCGGCTCGGACTCGCGGGACCCGGACGCGCCGGTCGACAAGCAGGGCGAGTGGCGGGCGGACACGCTGATCGTCATGCACATCCCGGCCGACCACAAGTCGGCCTACCTGGTCTCCATCCCGCGTGACCTGTACGTGCCGATCCCGCAGGTCGACGGCGCGGAGTGCACCTCCGAGCGGCGCGCGAAGATCAACGCGGCGTTCGCCTTCGGTGGCCTGCCGCTGGCGGTACGCACCGTGGAGTGCTTCACCGACGTCCGGATCGACCACGTGATGGCGATCGACTTCGGCGGCTTCAAGGAGGTCACCGACGCGGTCGGCGGGGTCGACCTGAAGGTGGACCAGAGCATCACCTCGATCCACAAGCCGTACCGGAAGTTCACCAAGGGCACCATGCACATGGACGGCGCGACGGCGCTGGACTGGATCCGGCAGCGCAAGCAGTTCCCCCAGGGTGACTTCGCCCGGATGCGCCACCAGCAGGAGTTCCTGCGGGCGCTGATGGACAAGGCGGCCAGCACGGGCACGCTGACCAACCCCAAGAAGCTCAACGACTTCCTCCGCTCGGTGACCGCGGCGGTGACCGTCGACCAGGAGTTCTCCCTCGGCGACATGGCCATCCAGTTCCGCAACCTGCGCGGGGAGAACCTGACGTTCCTGACCAGCCCGAACCTCGGCAGCGACACCATCAACGGCGAGTCGGTGGTGGTCTCCGACCGGGAGAAGGCGCTCGCGATGTACAAGGCGATGTCGGCCGACACGATGGCGGACTGGGTGGCGGCCGACAAGAAGGCCGCCGCCGGCAACGGCAACTGAGACGTCGCCCGGCACGGGGGCGGGCCGGCCCGGTCCGCCCCCGTGTGTCAGGCAGATTTCGACGGACGTCATCAGAGGTCGTTTCCGGACCGCTAGATCATCGGACGCCAACAGCCGTCCGGTCGCATCGATTCGCCCGAACGGATGAATCATGGGGCTAAAGGTCAGGTTGTCTGGGATTTGTGCGTGTGACGACCTCGCCTTGCCGGGAAGCGGTACGTAAAGTGGTCCCGCCCCCCGATCACGCGAGCTGGAGCACGCATGCCGGTTCAGACCAGCCCCCGCCCATCGTCGCTGAGCGCCGACCCCTACCGGGCGTCGGCCGCCGTCCCGTCACCGGGCGGTCGCGGCGGTCGGCCCTCCACGACGGCCCGCAAGCGCGCCCGGCGCAAGGACCCCCTCTGGGCGCGGCTGACCGTGGTCTTCGGCGCGGTGCTGATGCTGACCAGCGGCGTGGCGATCGTCGGCAGCAAGGCGCTGATCAGTCAGGCCACCGGCAACATCGCCCAGCGCAACCTGCTCGGCGGGGCGGGCAAGACCGAGGCCGAGGGCGGCGCCAACCTCGACGGCCCGATCGACATGCTGCTGCTCGGCGTGGACGCCCGGGAGCGCTGGGCCGCCGACGACGTCCGCTCGGACAGCATCATCGTGTTGCACATCCCGGCCAGCCACGACCAGGCGTACCTGATCTCGATCCCCCGGGACACCGAGGCGCAGATCCCGCCGTTCAAGAAGAGCGGGTTCAAGGGCGGCACCGACAAGATCAACGCGGCGTTCCAGGCCGGCGCGCGCAACGGCGGCGGCTGGGAGGGCGGCGCGCAGTTGATGGCGCAGACCATCAAGAACATGACCGGGGTCAGCTTCGACGGGGCCGCGATCATCAACTTCGGCGGCTTCAAGAACGTCATCGACACCCTCGGCACGGTGCGCATCTGCGTCAGCCACGAGGTGAAGTCGCACCACATGATGATCGTGGACGGCAAGCAGATGTGGAACGCGGACGCCAAGAAGACCGGCCGGCCGATGACCCCGGTGGTCTACAAGAAGGGCTGCCGGGAGATGAACGGCCTCCAGGCGCTCGACTACTCGCGGCAGCGCTACGGCCTGCCGAACAGCGACTACGACCGGCAGCAGAACCAGCAGCAGCTGATCAAGGCGATGGCCCGCAAGGCCACCGACAAGGGCATGCTGACCAACCCGGTCAAGGTCAACCAGTTGATCAAGGCGGCCGGTAAGGCGTTCATCCTGGACACCGGGGGCGTGCCGGTGGCGGACCTGGTGTTCACCATGCGTGGGGTGACCGCCAACGAGTTGACCATGCTGCGGACCAACGGCGGCACGTTCAACGGCAACGCCAACAACCGTGAGGCGCTCAGCCAGCAGACGCTGGACATGTTCCAGGCGATCAAGGAAGACCGGCTGGGTGAGTTCGTGTACGCCAACCCGAGCGTGCTGTCCACCCGTAAGTGACCGGCCGGTAGTCGCGCGAACCGGCCCGGGAGCCGGCCGACCCGCCGTAGCCTGACGTGAGAGATATTCACGTTGCGGCCACGGGGAGGGCGTCACGGCCAGGTCAGCGCGATCCGACCGGGGGCGGGGCACACCGCCTCCCGGCCGGCGCCGGGCACGCTGGCCACGGGCCCTGCTCGGCGTCGGCCTCGCCCTGGTCCTGCTCGCCGGACTCGCCGTGGTCGGGGTGCGGCTGCTCGCCCACCGCTACGACCGCACGGTCAGCAAGGAACAACTGCTCGCCCCCGACGCCCGGCAGGCCCGCACCGAACTGGACACCGGGCTGAACTACCTGATCGTCGGCTCCGACCGACGCCCCGGCGCAGCCGGGCCGGACCAGCGGTCGGACACCATCCTGATCGTGCACGTGCCGCCCGGCCTGCGGCAGGCGTACCTGATTTCCGTCCCCCGGGACCTGCTGGTCGCCATCCCCCCCGACGGCGTCGGCTACGGCGGGGGCCAGGACAAGATCAACGCGGCGTACGAGCACGGCGGCGGCGGCGAGGGCGGCACCCGCCTGCTCTCGGCCACCCTGACCCGGCTCACCGGCATCCGCTTCGACGGGGCGGCCCTCGTCGACTTCGCCGGCTTCCGGCAGGTCATCGACCTGCTCGGCGGCATCCGGATGTGCGTCGACACCGAGGTCCGCTCGATCCACACCGGCGTCGTCTTCCCGGTCGGCTGCCAGCAGATGGACGGCGCACGGGCGCTGGACTACGCCCGGCAGCGCTACGACCTGCCCAACGGCGACTACGACCGGCAGCGGCACCAGCAGCAGATGCTGCGGGCGATGATGGACCGCGCCGGCGAAACCCACCTGCGCACCGACCCGGTGCAACTCGACCGGGTGCTGCGGGCGGTCGGCAGCGCGCTCACCGTCGACACCAACGGCGTACCCCTGGACGAGCTGCTGTTCGCCCTGCGGTCGCTGCCCGCCGACGAGCTGCACGGGGTGCAGCTCCCGTCCTACCCGCAGACCATCGACGGCATCTCGTACGTGGTGCTCGACAACGGCGGCGGCGGACTCTTCGACGCCGTCCGCACCGACCGGCTGCCCGACTGGTCCCGGGCCAACCCGCGCTGGGTCAACCGGCTCTGACCGTCCCGCCGCGCCCACCCGCCGACAGGTCGCCACGCCGAGCGCCGACGTGCCGCCGACGGCACCGAGGATCTAGGCTTTCGACCGTGTTCGGATCCCAGGTTCCCAGTGTCCCCGTGACCGCGATCGACGACGACACCTACCTGCTCGACGTCCGCGAGGACGACGAGTGGGCGGCGGGCCACGCGCCCGGCGCGCACCACGTACCGATGATGGAACTGCCGGCCCGGCTCGCCGAGGTGCCCACCGACCGCGACGTCGCGGTGATCTGCCGCTCCGGCGGGCGCTCCGCCCAGGTCGTCGGCTACCTGCTCGGCAACGGCTGGGAGCAGGTACGCAACGCCGACGGCGGGATGCGGCAGTGGGCGGCCGTCGGCAGGCCGGTCGTCACCGGGGACGGGCAGCCCGGCCAGGTCATCTGAGCAGCGGAGGATGGCTGAGCCACTGGTCTTCGCGCACCGGGGCGCGTCGGCCGACCTGCCCGAGCACACCCTGGCGGCCTACCTGCGGGCCCTCGACGAGGGCGCCGACGGGTTGGAGTGCGACGTCCGGCTGACCCGCGACGGGCACCTGGTGTGCGTACACGACCGGCGGTTGAACCGGACCAGCAACGGTCACGGCCTGGTCAGCGCCCGCACCCTGGCCGAGCTGGAGACCCTGGACTTCGGCTCCTGGCATCCCGGCTGCGCGCCGGCCGACGGCGACGCGGCACCTGACGACACCCGTACCCGGCTGCTCACCCTGGACCGGCTGCTGACCGCCGTCCGTGACGCCGGTCGCCCGGTCCGGCTGCTGGTGGAGACCAAACACCCGTCCCGCTACCGGGGGGACGTCGAGCGTCGGCTGGTGACCCTGCTGCGTCGGCACGGGCTGGCCGAGCCGGGCCCGGACGATCCGGTCCAGGTCACCGTGATGTCGTTCTCCCCGCTGGCGGTCCGCCGGGTCCGCGAACTGGCCCCGGCGCTGCCGACCGTGCTGCTGCTGGAGGTGCTGCCGCGCTGGCTGCGGCTCGGCCGGCTGCCGTTCGGGGCCCGGATCGCCGGGCCGGGCATCGGCCTGGTCCGGGCCCGCCCGGAGCTGGTGCCCGCGCTGCGCGCCGCCGGCCACCCGGTGTACGTCTGGACGGTCAACGAGCCCACCGACCTGGAGCTGGTCCTCGACGCGGGGGTGGACGGGGTGATCACCGACCGGCCCGCGCACACCCTGGCCCGGCTGGGCCGGTGACGCCCGGCTCACACCGGTCCCCGGCCGACGCCGGGCGGTCGGGTCGGCACCGGCTGCCGGAGCCCGGTGACCTGCGGGGGGTGCCCGAACCGCCTCGTACGGGGCAGACTCGGGGCATGCCGGAGCGCCCCGATCTCGCCACCCTCATCACCGACCACGGCGCGGTGATCGAGATGATCAACTCAGGTGAGGCCGGCCTGCCGGTGCTCACCTCGCTGCTCCGGGCGGCCCGCCCCACGCTCGGCGCGGCCTGCGTGGCCTTCGTCGAGTTCGCCCCGACCGGCGGCCGGGTGATCGCCGCCAGCGGCTGCGCCGAGTGGACCATCGGCCGCCCGCTGCCCGCCTCCGACCCGGCCACCGTCTGCCTGCTCACCGGGCCCCGGGTCCGGCAGGCCCGGCTGGACCACCTCGACGGTCCGCTCGCCGCGGAACTGGTCGGCGACGGCCTGCGCCGCATGATCGTCGCCCGCGCCGAACTCAACGGGCTCACCGTCGGCACCCTGCACGCCCTCTACACCGACGACGACGAGACCGAGGACCGCGTGCAGCACGCCACCCTCGGCTACCTCGCCTCCTGCATCGCCCACATGTACGGCGACCAGAGCGGGCTGCCGGTGCACGGCGACGGCCCGGTCGTCGCGGCGCTGGCCGACGGCCTGGCCGTGGTCGACCGGGACGGCCGGGTCCGGCTGTGGAACCCGGCCGCCACCCAGGTCACCGGGCGCAGCACCGGTGACGCGATGAACCGGCCGCTGCCGTTCCCGCTCCCGCCGGCCGGCCAGGTGCTCGACCACCAGCTCCCGGACGGGCGGTGGCTGCGGATCACCACCGGCGAGCTGGTCGGGCCGGGCACGCTGCGGGTGATCACCTTCCGCGACATCACCGACCAGCGACGCCGGGAGTCCGACCGCGACCTCTTCGTCGCGGTCACCAGCCACGAGCTGCGCACCCCGGTCACCGTCATCAAGGGGTACGCCGACACCCTCACCGACCACTGGGAGTCGCTCACCGACCACGACCGGCGGCAGGCGGCCCGGGTGATCGGTCAACGGGCCAACGAACTGGCCCGGCTGGTCGACCGGCTGCTCACCTCGGCCACCGACGTACGCTCCGACGGCGAGCCGGCCGTACCGTTCGACCTCGGTGAGGCGCTGCGCGCGGCGGTCCTGGACCTCCCCGGCGACCTGCGCCGACGCCTGTTCCTGCACGCGCCGGCCGACCTGCCCAAGGCCCTCGGGGACCGGCACAGCCTGACCACCGTGCTGACCGAACTGTGCACCAACGCGGGCAAGTGGGCACCGGCGGACTCCCCGATCGAGGTGTTCGCGTCGGCCGACGGGCAGACCGTGTCGTTCCGGGTGACCGACCGGGGGGTGGGTATCCGGCCGGAACACGTCGAACGCGCCTTCGACCGGTTCTGGCAGGGCGAGTCCGGCGACCGACGGGCCTATCCGGGTGCCGGACTCGGCCTCTATCTCGTCCGCCGGATCGTTGAACAGCAGAATGGATGGGTATCCCTACGTCCACGCGACGGTGGCGGTACCGTCGCAGAGGTGCGGCTCCCCCGCGGGTGAGCCGCCGGTGGGCCGGACGACCCACCGCGGGCACGGGCCGAGAAGGAGCCGGGGTGTCGACGGGACGAGTCGAGCGTTCGTGGTGTGTGGTGGTCCCCCACCACGCCACCGGCGCGCGGCTGGCCCGGCACCGGCTCGCCGACGAACTGGCCGACCTGGTGCCCCCACCGCTCCTCGCCGACCTGGTGGCCGTCCTGGCCGAACTGGTCGGCAACGCGGTCCGGCACGCCGACCCGCTGCCCGGCGGGGTGGTCCGGGTCGCCTGGCGGCTGCGACCGACCCGGACCGGGCCGGGTGTCTCCGTCCGGGTGACCGACGGCGGTGCCGGGGCCGGCCCCCGGATGCGGGCCGCCGGCACGGACGCCGTCGACGGCCGAGGCCTGCACATCGTCGCCGGGCTGGCCAGCCGCTGGGGGGTCGACCGGGACGGCCTGGGGCAGAGCGTCTGGGCCGAGTTCGACCCCGCCGACTGCCGGCCGGACCTGGTCGCCGCCGGCTGACCGGGGCGGGTCCTTCCCCCACCGCCGCCCGGCGGGCTCTAGGCTGTCTCGCCGTGAGCAAGCGTCGAAAGAACCAGCGCGCCGAGGCCGCTCCCCGCCGGGAGAAGATCCGGGACGTCTTCGTCCCCCGTCCGTTCGAGGGGCTGGCGGACGAGCCGGAGTGGATCGCCCTGCGCGAACTCGTACCGGCCGCCTCGGCACCGCTGCGGCTCACCCCGGACCTGGTCGAGGAGCACGGCGACCGCCCGGTCACCCTGGCGACCGTGCTGCCGATGGCCGCCCCGGCGATGACCAAGCCGGACGGTCGGGTGTTCATCGGCCTCCAGCGGCACCAGCAGTCCGGCGACGTCTCCCGGGACCTGGCCGACGCGCTGCTCTGCGCGCTGCGTACCGAGCCGGGCGGGGCGGTGACGGTGCCGCCGCTGCCGGGCCCCGGCCCCCGCCTCCAGGACATCCTGGTGGACGGCCCGCTGGAGATCACGATGCACGACGGTTTCGAGTTCTGGCTCGATCCGGGCGCGGCCGACGACCCGACCGTGCAGGCGTCCCTGGAGCGGGCGAACGCGGCGATCTATCCGACCGTGAAGCTGGCCGCCGCACGGGCCGCCTACTGGTGCCAGGTGCCGGAGAAGGCGCACGTGCGCTGGGTGCTCGGCGACGACGAGGACGCCGCGCTGGACGCGCTCTCCCGGCTCTCGGTCGCCGGTGCGCTCACCCTCGGCGAGGGCACGAAGTTCGCCGGCATGTTCCGGGCGCACGGCCGGCTGGCACCCGTGTGGGACCTGCCGGAGGACGTACCGGCCGCCGAGTGGGAGGAGCCGGTGGCCGCGTTCGCCAAGCGGTACGCCGACGCGCTGGCCGAGAAGGAGCCGTTGGACGCCGCCGGCCGCCGGGCCCGTCAGGGCCTGCTCGGCCGCCAGCTCACCCTCCGCTAGGCGGCCGGCCGGGTCGGCCCGGGTGGGGCGGTTCAGCCGGCGGGCGGGCGCAGCGGCTCGCGGACCAGCGGGCAGGACATGCAGCGGGGGCCGCCCCGGCCGGAGCCCAGTTCCGAGCCGGCGATCGGGATGACCTCGATGCCGGCGCGCTCCAGTTGGGCGTTGGTCTCCACGTTGCGTTCGTAGCCGACGCAGAGCCGGGGGGCCAGGGCGAGGGTGTTGTTGCCGTCGTCCCACTGCTCGCGTTCGGCGGTCACCGGGTCCAGGCCGGTGTCGATCACCCGGAGCTGGTCGAGGTCCATCGCGTCGGCCGCCGCGCGCAGGAACGGCGCGGGGCCGTCCATCCGGGGCTCGCCGTCCGGCCCGGCGATCACCGTGTACGCGGACAGCGTGCTGGCCACGTTGGGGTACATCAGCACCGCGTCGACGTCGACCATGGTGCAGACGGTGTCGAGGTGCATGGTGGCCCGTTCCTGGGCGATCGGCACCACCAGCATGGTGTGCGCCAGGCCGGCGGCGAAGACCTGCCGGGCCAGTCGTTCGGCGCCGGCCGGGGTGGTCCGCTCGCCCACCCCGACGGCGAGCACCCCGGGGGCGAGCAGCAGCACGTCGCCGCCTTCGAGGTGTTCCAGGCCGGGGTGGTAGACGGTCCGGGTGCCGACGAAGCGGGGGTGGTGGCGGTAGATCGCGTCGGTCAGCGTGGTCTCCCGGCGGCGGGCCGGCATGGCGAGGCTGGTGACCCCGACCCGGTCGCCGATCCACAGTGACGAGTCCCGGGTGAAGAGCAGGTTGGGCAGCGGGTCGATGACGAAGTCGTGCCGGTCCATCATCGTCCAGACCAGGCCGCCGGGGCGCTCGGCGCTGATCCGTACCTCCTCGTGGGCGAGGCCGGCGATGAGCACGTCGGCGAGCGCGGCGGGGTCGAGGTAGGCGAGGTGGTCGGCGACCCGGCGGCGCAGGGTGTCGCCGAGCCGGGGCGACGCGAGCACCTGCTCGGTGAGTTCGGCGCGGGCCTCGGCGACGGCGAGCGTCTCGGCGAGCAGGGTGGCGAGGTAGAGCACCTCCACGCCCCGTCCGCGCAGCTCGGCGGCGAAGGCGTCGTGCTCCTCCTGGGCCCGGCCCACCCATGGGATAGCGTCGAAGAGCAACGAGTCGTTGTTGCGGGGGGTGAGGCGGGCCAGTTCCGGACCCGGTCGGTGCAACAGCACCGTGCCGAGTCGACCGACCTCGCTGTCCACGTAGTGGGTCACCCCCGCAGCGTAGGGCAGTGATGAACGATGTTCAGCGGAAGAACTGCGGATGAATATGGCATTCATCCGCACTCATTCCGGCGTTCCAACTTGCCGAACCCCCACAGTGGCGACGTAGGGTAGTGAGAACATAACTTTCGAGGGACCTTTTGCCGGAGGTCGCGATGACTGTCTTTCCCGCTCGTCGAGCCGTACCCACCCGGGCACTGCCGCCCGTGGCGGTGCCGCACCCCCGTCCCGACGGGTCCGCGGCTCTCGATCCGGCCCGTCCGACCCCACTGGAGTGGGCACGTCGACGCCGGGCCGAGCGGGGCGCCCGCCGGCTGGAGGCCGCCGGTGCGCGGGCGCTCGGTCAGCTCGACCACCTGGGCCCCGCCTGGCACGTCATCGAGTGGCCGCGCACCGACGTCTCCGACGTCCTGCGCGACCACGGTCAGGACGAACGCGCCGGGTTCCTCGCCATCGGCCCCAGCGGGCTGTTCGCGGTCAGCATCGCCGACCACGGCCGGGCCCGGGTGCTGGTCGCCGGGGACGTGGTGCAGATCAACGGCAAGCGCCCGCCGTACGTGGCCGAGGCCCGGCGGGACGCCAAGCGGGCCAGCAAGGCGCTCACCCAGGCGGTCGGGCTGCCGATCCCGGTGACGCCGGTGCTGACCTTCGTCGGCTCCGGCGTCATCAGCGTCTACGGCCTGCCGAAGGACTGCATGATGGCGACCCACCGGGAGCTCGACCGGCTCCTCGTCGCCGGAGGCAACCGGATCAGCCCGGCCACCGCCGAGAAGCTGTCCCGGGTCGCCCAGGCCCCGCAGACCTGGCACAACGGCACGTACCGTCCCACCGGCGACTACCGGTGGTACGACGAGGGCCGAACGGCCGCTGACAAGCCGGCGGGTCGCCGGTAACGTCACCGGCGACGCCCCGCGGTACCGGTCCCCCCGACATGCCGGTCCGCGCCGTCGCCGGCCGCCCACCAGGGCACTTGATCCCTCCACCGGCGGCCGGTGGCTCCCGCGCGGTCGGCGACCGTCACGAAGACCGGCTAGCGTGGACAGACCGTCGGTGTACCTAGGAGGCGCGGTGGCCCACGTCGAACTCTCGCTCCCGGACGTGTTCGTGCCGGCGGCGCGGACGCCGACAGGGCCGGGGTGCGACAACGTCGGGAAGTGGTCGGCGAGCGTCTCGCACGCCGAGGAGCCCTGCCTGCTGATCGACGCCGACACCCTCGTGGTCGCCATCTCCGCCGCCGGCTGCGAACTGCTCTGCCTCGGCGCCCCCGAGGACGTGGTCGGTCTGCCGCTGCTCGAAGGCGGCCTGCGGCTGCTCGACTTCACCGCCGCCCGGCACGAGCTGCCCGAACAGGAGACCGACAAGATCCCCCCGCTACTCGCCCTGCACTCCGGTCGACTCGCCCGGGGCCTGCTGCGGGTGCAGCCGGCCGGCGACACCAGCACCTACGCCACCGTCGACGCCGTCTCCACCCCGATGCTCACCGGCGGCTCGGTCGCCGGTTCACTCACCTTCTTCTCCCCGATCTGACCGGCACCGCCCCGCGCCGATCCGCCCGACGTCGGGGCGGCGGCGTCGGGCGTCGCGCCGGCCTTCACCGGGCGGGCGGTTTTTCCTACGATGGGCTCACCCCCACCGGCCACACGACCGGCCCCTCCCACGGTCCGTGACGGCCGGCCCCGTCGCGACGCCCCCGCGCCCGAATCCCCCGAGGACCGGCCCGTGCCGCCTGACCCCGCCCACCGCCCCCCGTACCGGCGGCCGGTCGCCGCCCGGCTCGCCGTGGCCCTGCTCGTCGTGTCGCCGTTCACCGGCTGCGCCGCCCCGCCCGACCGTGAGCTGCCGGCCCCGGTCGCCCCGCCCACGCCGGCGGTGACCCTGCCGCCGTCGACGTCGCCGCCCGTCCTGCCGCTGACCCCCACCCTGCCGCCGACGTCGGCGCTGCCGACCCCCACCGTCGCGGCGGTCGCGGTGGCCTGCGCCGGCCGCCCCTCGGCCGACCGGGTGATCGGGTTGCTCCGCGGGGACGTGCTGCCCCGCGACGTGACGGTGCGGGCCGTCGAGGGGCCGCTGTGCGCCGACGGCTGGCAGTACACCGTGCTCTCGGTCAGCGGGCACGAGGAACTCCAGGCGGTCAGCCGGGGGGAGCCGGGCGCGCTGCGGCTGGTCACCGCCGGTACGGACGTCTGCTCGATCGAGGTGAAGGCCGTCGCGCCGCCCGCCATCCGGACGTTGGCCTGCGACGCCGGGGCCGGGCTGCCACCGGGTGCGTAGGCTGGGCGGCATGCCCGGAACACCGCCGACCCGCTACGTCTACCTAGGCCCCGAGGGCACCTTCGCCGAGCAGGCGTTGCGTACCGTCCCGGCCGCCGAGCGCGGCAGTCGTACGCCCGCCCGCAGTGTCGGCGAGGCGCTGGAGAGCGTACGGGCCGGTGCGGCGGACGCGGCGCTGGTGCCGATGGAGAACTCGATCGGCGGCGCGGTCGGGGTGACCCTGGACGAGTTGGCCGAGGGGGACCCGCTGGTGATCACCCGGGAGGTGATCCTGCCGGTGGAGTTCGTGCTCGGTGCCCGCGCCGGCACCGAACTCGCCGGGGTGCGGAGCGTGGCCGCCCATCCGCAGGCGTCCACCCAGTGCCGCAACTGGCTGCGCGCGCACCTGCCCGACGCCACGGTGATCGACGTGCTGTCCAACGGCGCGGCGGCGGCCGGCGCGGCCACCGGCGAGTACGACGCGGCGATCTGCGCCCCGATCGGAGCCGCCCGGCACCGGCTGGCCCTGCTCGCCGACAAGATCGCCGACCATCCGGACGCGGTGACCCGGTTCGCCCTGCTGTCCCGCCCCGGCCCGCCTCCGCCGCCCACCGGCGACGACGTCACCTCGCTGGCCGTCTACATCGCCCACGACCGGGTGGGCGCGCTGCTGTCGGTGCTGATGGAACTGGCCGTGCGGGGGGTCAACCTGACCCGGATCGAGTCCCGCCCCACCGGGGAGGCGCTCGGCCGGTACGTCTTCTTCCTCGACTGCACCGGTCACGTCGCCGACGCCCGGCTCGGTGAGGCGTTGCAGGGGCTGCGGCGGGTCTGCGCCGAGGTGCGGTTCCTCGGGTCGTACCCCCGGCACCGGTGGGCCGACGCGGCGGGTGACCGGCCGGTCCCTGCGCCGGCCGGGCTCTCGGACACCGACTACACCGACGCGGCGGCCTGGCTGGCCCGGCTGCGCTCCGGCGAGCTGAACTGAGCCCACGCCGCCGTCTCGACAGCAGCGCGGCACGGACCCGCACCGAGCGGCCGGGCGACGGCCGCACAGACGAAAGGGGGCGGTCCCGGCCGGGACCGCCCCCACGTCGAACCTGCGGTCAGCTCAGCAGGCCGCCGAGCAGACCCTGTTGCTGCTGCTGGCCGCCGCTGCCCTGGACCGGCGGCTCCTCCGACGGCTGGACCACGACGAAGCCCTGGCCGGCGAAGCTCATGGTGAACGCCTCACCGGTGCTGCGGCCGAGCAAAGTGCCCAGGCCGAGCTGCTCGGCCCGGTGGTAGCCGGTCTGGAGGTTGGCCGACCAGCACACCGCCGCCTGCGGGTCGACGTAGGTGGGCGCGTCGACGTTGAGCACGACCGGCGTGCCCTTGGTGGTGATGGCGATCCGGCCGTAGCCGCTGAACACGCAGTTGAACAGGCCCGACGAGGCCATCCCCGCGCCGCCGACCATCTTGATGTCGTACGACAGGGTGGAGTCGAAGGCCAGCACGCTGGACCCGTTGATCGACAGCGCGTCGCCCGGCTCCAGGTCGATGATGTGCACGTCCTTGGCCAGCTCGGCCAGGAAGACGTCGCCATGGCCGGTGAGCTTCATCAGCGGCACGCCCTCGCCGGTGAGCCGCTGCTTGATGAACTTACCGATGCCGCCCGAGCCCAACGCCTGGAACTGCACCTGCCCCTGGTAGGCGACCATCGACCCGACCCGGGCCATCGCCTCACCGTTGAGTTCGATCTTCAACATCTTGGAGTTCTGCAGCCGCATGCCGGGCTGGGCGGACTCCTTCTCCAGGTTCTCCGCGGAGAACAGCGCGCTGCGCATTGGGTCTTCCTCCTGATTGGGGGTGTGCTCACCACACGGTAGGCAGCCCCCGCAAGCCGCCGCATCGGCCGAGCGGCGCGCCGGCCCGGCCCCGCGCACGGAACCGGTCAGGTGCACGCAGACGACCGGCCGCACGAGGCGGGCGGCGGGCTCAGCCCCAGCCCAACGCGTGCAACCGCTCGTCGTCGATGCCGAAGTGATGGGCGATCTCGTGCACCACGGTCACCGCCACCTCGTCGACCACGTCGTCCTCGGTGGTGCAGATCCGCAGGATCGGCCGGCGGTAGATGAAGATCCGGTCGGGCAGCACACCCGAGTAGTTCCAGCCGCGTTCGGTCAGCGCGTGCCCCTCGTAGAGGCCGAGCAGGTCCTCCCCGGGCGGTGGGTCGTCCTCGACCAGGATGACCACGTTGCTCATCAGCCGGAGCAACTCCTCGGGCACCTCGTCGAGGGCCTCGCCGACCAACTCCTCGAAGCGTTCACGGCTCATCTCCACGGGCACCTCACCCATTGTGCCCGACCGGCCGCCCGCCCACCGGTCCCGCCGGAGCGCCGCCCGTACCCCGTCGGCCGTCCGGCCCCGCGCGGGGCCGGACGGCCGACGGGACGGATCAGGCGAGGCGGGCGGTGAGGCTGATCTGCGCGCCGGGGGAGAGCAGCCGGGAGATCGGGCAGCCCTCCTTGGCGGCCTCGGCCAGCTTGGTGAACTGGGCCTCGTCCAGGCCCGGCGCCTGGCCGACGGTCTCCAGGTCGATCCGGGTGACGGTCATCCCCGCGTCGGTCTTGTCGAAGTGCACCTTCGCGGTGGTCTCCACCGAGGTGCCGGACACCCCGGCGTCGGCGAGCTGCTTGGAGAGCGCCATCGAGAAGCAGCCCGCGTGGGCGGCACCGATCAGTTCCTCCGGATTGGTCCCCTCGCCCTCCTCGAAGCGCGACTTGAAGGAGTAGTTCCCCTCCAGGCCACCCTTGCCGGTGCGGACGGTCCCGGCGCCCTCGGTGAGGTTGCCCTGCCAACGTGCGGATGCGGTACGGATAGGCATACCCGAACGCTAGTCGAAAGCCCCGCCTGCGGCGACCGACCCGGCGAGGCCGCCGGCCCCCGGCAGCGGTCGGCGTGCGCCGCTTCGGGGCCCCGGCGCTGCCGGCCCGGGGCGGGCCGGCGTGGGATGATGCGGGTCAGGCCCGCGACGCGGAAGGTGGCCGATGTCCCAGGATCTCCCCATCCCGAGACAGGACGACCGCTCGGACGACACCCCGGTGCTGGAGTGGGGTGCCCCCGAACGACCGGCGGGCGGCCGGTTCGGGCAATGGCCCGCCGCGCTGCGCCGGGACCGGCGGCTGCCCCCGGTGCTGGTCCTGCTCGGCGCGGTCGCCGCCACGGCGTCGATGGCCGGGGAGTGGCTGGTGATGACCGTGCCGAACGGGGGCCCGGAGGGCAGCGGCACCATCCGGGTGCCCGGTGGTGTGGCCGAGGTGGGCGGCTTCGGGATCGCCTACCTGGTGGGGCTCCTGCTGCTCAGCGTCGCGGTGGCGCTGGCCCTGCGCGGGCGGCCGGCGGTCCGGCACGACGCCCGGGTGGCCGGGCTGGCCGTGGCGGGTGCCCTGGTGATCCTGCTCACCGTCACCGCCTTCTCGTTGGACGACTCGGGCCAGCGGGCGCTGTTCTACTCCCCGGAGGACGGGTTCCGGGTCGACTACGGCCGGGGCCTGGTGATGGCCTTCGTCGCCGTCGCGCTGGTCGGGGCGGCGCTGCTCGCCACCGCCCCGCAGCCGGACGGTCCGCCGGTCGACACCGCCGGTCCGCAGGCCGAACCGGACGGGGTCGTCCCGGACGGGGACGACGACCGGCCGGCCGCGCCCGCCGGCCTGACCGTCACCCCGACGGTTCCGTTCGCCCGCCGCGAACCCCACCCCTGAGCCCCGCCGGGGCGGCACGCCGGGCCACCGCGCGGCGGTCACCGGGCGTTGCCTGCTGATTCGCCCGGAAGCCATGGTTGCGACCCGGACGGCGAGGTACGGTTGCTGCCCGCCGTCACACCGGGTCGGACGACCGGTACGGACGGCGGCGGGCAAGGAGGAACGATGACCCGCCCGGGACTGCCCAAACTCATCGCCACCGACCTCGACGGCACCCTCGTACGCAGCGACGACACCGTGTCGGCGTACACCCACGGGGTGCTCGACCGGGTGCGGGCCGCCGGTATCCCGGTGGTCGGCGCCACCGGCCGTGGCCCCCGGTTGAAGGAACTCACCCGCAACGACATCCGGGCCGCCGACTTCCTGGTGATGGCCGGCGGCGGCTGCGTGGTCGACCAGAGCGACCCGACCGGCCCGGTGGTGCTGCGCGACGAGCGCCTCTCCGCCGAGGTGCTGGCCGGTCTGCTGGCCGACCTGGAGGCCGCCGTCGGCCCGCTGACCGTCATGGTCGAGGGATCCGACGAGCACGACGCGCCGCTCTGGGGCGACTATCACCCGTCGTGGCCCTACCCCGAGCTGTTCGAGGCGCGCAGCCGGGCGGAATGTCTCGCCCTCGACGTGATCAAGGCGTTCGTCCGGACCGCCGACCACGACGTCGACGAGTTGCTGGCCACCGCCCGCCGGATCGTCCCGCCGCAGGTCGCCACCCTCACCCAGGCAGGGCTCGGCTTCGTCGAGATCACCCCGGCCGGGGTGGACAAGGCCAGCGGCCTGACCGTGGTCGCCGAGCGGCTCGGTGTCGACCCGGCCGACGTGCTGGTCTTCGGGGACATGCCCAACGACCTGCCGATGTTCGCCTGGGCCGGCTGGTCCCGGGTGGCGGTGTCCAACGCGCACCCGCTGGTGCGGGCCGCCGCCGACGAGGTGACCCTGCGCAACGACGACGACGGGGTGGCGGTCTACCTCGACCGGCTACTCTCCCGGTGATGGCAGAGACACCACGGCTGGTCGCCAGCGACATCGACGGCACCCTGCTCGGCGACGAGCGCCGGCTCAGCGCCCGCACGGCGGCGGTGCTGGAGCGGATCGCCGCGGCGGGCACGCCCGTCGTGCTGGTCACCGGCCGCCCGATCCGCTGGCTCCAACTGGTGTACGACCAGCTCTCCGCGCCGCTGCCGGCGGTCTGCGCCAACGGCGCGGTGGTGTACGACCCGGACACCGACCAGGTGCTGCGGGCCGACCCGCTGGCCCCGGAACTGCTCGCCGAGGTGGCCCGGCGGCTGCGGGCGGCGGTGCCGGAGGTCAGTTTCGCGGTGGAGATCGTGGACAGCCGGGAGATGCGGCACGAGGCGCACTACCCGCTGCGCTGGGACGCCGACCACGAGGCCATCCGGGCGATCGAGTCGCCGGAGGAGCTGGCCTCGGTGCCGGCGGTGAAGCTGCTGGCCCGCGCCGGCACCCAGGACCCGGACGCCTTCGTGCAGGTGGTGGCGGGGGCGCTGGAGGGGCTGGCCGAGGCGACGCACTCGTCGTACAGCGGGCTGGTGGAGATCTCCGCCGCCGGGGTGACCAAGGCCGCCGGGCTGGCCTGGTACGCGGCCCGGGTCGGGGTGGCGCAGGCCGACGTGCTCGCCTTCGGTGACATGCCCAACGACGTGCCGATGCTCACCTGGGCGGGGCGGGCGGTGGCGGTGGCCAACGCACACCCCGCCGTGCTGGAGATCGCCGACGAGGTGACCGGCGCGAACACCGCCGACGGGGTGGCGGCGTACCTGGAGAAGGTCTTCGGGGTGGGCTGAGGTCAGAGGTACTGGCCGGTGTTGTGGCCCTCGCCGCCGGGCTGGCCCATGCCGGGCATGCCGGGGATCATCCCGCCGGGGCCGCTGGGCAGGGCGGCCCGGCCGCCGGAGCGCATCTGTTCCAACTGCACCCGGGCGGCCATCTGCTGGGCCACCAGGGCGGCCTGGATGCCGTGGAAGAGCCCTTCCAGCCAGCCGACGAGCTGGGCGTGGGCGATCCGCAGCTCGCCCTCGCTGGGTGCCTGGTCCTCGGCGAACGGCAGCGAGAGCCGTTCCAGCTCCTCGCGCAGTTCGGGGGCGAGGCCCTCCTTCAGCTCGACGATCGACCGCTGGTGGATCTCCCGCATCCGGTGCCGGCTGGCGTCGTCGAGCGGGGCGGCCTTGACCTCCTCCAACAGCTGCTTGATCATGCTGCCGATCCGCATCACCTTGGCCGGCTGCTCGACCAGGCGGGTCGGGTCCTCGCCGGCCTCGTCGGTCTGCACGGTGCCGACCGGGCGGCCGTCCGGGCCGACCACGACCACGGTGCCCGACTGCCCGTCGGGGCGGCCCGGCTCGTCAGCTTGTCCAGTGGGGTGCGCTTCGGTCATGGCCCCATCTTTACCCACCCGCTCCCGTCGCACCCACCCGGACCTCCACCAGCCGCGCTACCGTCGCCGGCATGGCCCACGACCCCCGGGCGGTGCTCAGCCGGCCCGCCCCGCCGCCGGACCTGACCGTCGCCTACGGCGACGGACCGGAGCAACTGGTCGACCTGCGCCGGCCGGCCGGTGGCGGTCCGGTCCGGCCGCTGGTGGCGGTGGTGCACGGGGGCTTCTGGCGGGCCGAGTACGACCGCACCCACACCGGCCCGCTCGCCGCCGCCCTGGCCGAGGCGGGCTGGCCGGTGGCGCAGCTGGAGTACCGGCGCACCGGCCAGCCGGGTGGTGGCTGGCCGAACACGCTCGCCGACGTCCGGGCCGGGGTGGCGGCGCTGCCCGGGGTGGCGGCGCAGGCCCTGCCGGGGCTGGTCGCGCCGGGGCCG
>NZ_JACGMO010000253.1:0-2562 GCF_015354745.1 Micromonospora sp. S-DT3-3-22 | reverse complement strand
CGGCATCACCGATCTTGACCTGCCGGGGAGGCGTGAGGGAGGGGTACATCGCAGACCGAACCTTTCGTGCTGTGGTGCCCCGACCCCACCACATGCCGCTACGGCATGTGCAACAACCCCATCCAGGCACCACCGGAGCCAGGCCCCTAGCTGCCGCCGGGACCGATCAAGAACAAACGAACCATCCGGGAACACAGAGTCACCACCGGCGGCCAGATAGCTCCCCGCCAAGTGGCCGCCGCTGGGGAATTTCCCAAACTGACGGGACTGGCCGCACTGTTTCAGCCCGCTCGGATCGCTGTAGGTAATGGCGGACCGTTGGTGTAGCCGTAGCCGGTCCAGGACTGCGGGTTCTGCTGGTCGAAGACCGGGTCGACGGAGACGAACCGGCCGATGCCATGTGCTTCGCCAACGCCGGGAAAGCGTCAGGGGCGCTGTTGCGTTGAGCGATCGGGTGTCGTGGTGTCACGTGGCCAGGTGATCAGGCACAGTTGATCGGTGAGGTCGTCAGCCCGGTCGCGTTCGTGGTCTGCGCCTTCGTCGGCGTTCTCGGGGTTCCGGTTTCCGCCGGAGGTGATCGTGGTGGCGGTGCGCTGGTACCTGCGCTACAACCTGTCCCACCGCGACGTCGAGGAGCTGCTCGCCGAACGCGGCATCGAGGTCGATCACGTCATGGTCTACCGGTGGGTGCAGCGGTTCACCCCGCTGCTGGCCGACGCGGCCCGGTTTACCCGCCACGCTCCGGGTGACCGCTGGTTCGTCGACGAGACGTATGTCAAGGTCAGCGGCGTCTGGCGGTACGTGTACCGGGCCATCGATCAGTACGGGCAGGTCATCGACGTGCTGGTATCCGCCCGCCGTGACGCTGCCGCGGCCCGCAGGTTCTTCACCCGGGCACTGAAGGTGTTGAAGACGGTGCCGGTCGAGGTGGTGACCGACGCCGCCGCCGTCTACCCGGCCGTGCTCGCCGACCTGATCCCGGCAGCCTGGCATCACGTCGAGCGATATGCGAACAACCCGGTCGAAGCCGATCACAGCCGACTCAAACACCGACTCCGGCCAATACGCGGGCTAACGGACCGACCGGACCGCCCCGACCGTGATCGCCGGACACGCCTTCGTCCAGAATCTTCGCCGCGGACACTACGAGATCGCCACCGACACCCCAGCCCGGCAACGCCCGGCCGCCGCGTTCAACGAGCTCGCCCAGGCGATCTCACTCCCACCGCTCTACCCAGGCGGAACGCGTCTCCCGATCGGACAACACAACAGCGCCGGGGATCCTGCTTCGTGGAGCCGCCGCGCCAGCCTCGCCGCAGGAACGCACCAGAGAGCCGATCTCCGACAGCCGTGCGTGACTCAGGGAGTCGACGGGGCGGTAGGGGCCGGGTGCGGCATGGCCGACCGGCCGGACCTTCATCCGAGCAGCCGGCCCTTCGATGGTGGAGACCCGTGGCGCCCCGACGATTCCAGGGCCTGCTGCTCGCGTACTCCCGGGCGGATCAGCCCGCCCTCGTACGCCGCGATCGTCGCCTGTACCCGGTCGCGCACGCCCAGCTTGCCCAGGACGACCGCCACGTGGTCCTTGACCGTCGACGCGCTGATGCCCAGGACCGCCGCGATCTCGGCGTTGGACAGCCCGCGTGCCACCTGGTGCAGCACCTGCGTCTCGCGCGGGGTCAGCCCGCCGAGGCGTGCGGCGTCCTCGGGCCCGGGCCCGGTCGCGAACCGGTCGATGAGCCGGTGGGTGACACCCGGGTCGAGCATCGCGTCCCCGGCGGCGACGACCCGGACGGCGTCGACGACCCGCTGCGGCTCCGCGTCCTTGAGCAGGAACCCGGCCGCTCCGGCCCGTAGCGCCGCGAACACGTACTCGTCGAGGCCGAACGTCGTCAGCATGACGATCCGGGTCGCCGGATGCCGCTGCCCGATCGCGGCGGCCGCCGCGATCCCGTCGGCGCAGGTCGGCCGGCCCGAGGGCGGGCCCTCCGGGCGGAGCCCCCGAACCGGCGGACCCGGGGTGGGGGGCCGGCGGGCTGGCATGCGTACGTCCAGGACGGCGACGTCGGGAGTGGTCGACGCGACGAGCGCGACGGCCGAGTCACCGTCGTGGGCCTGGCCGACGACCGCGATGTCCGGCTCTGCGTCGAGGATCGCGGCGATGCCGGCGCGCACCGTGGCCTCGTCGTCGGCGACGATGACCCGGATCATCGCAGCGCCTCCGGCAACCAGACGCGGACCGTGGTGCGGTCGGTGTCGACCGCCACCGAACCGCTGGCGGCGTCCGTCGAATCCCGCAGCGACCGCAGCACCTCCGCACCGACGGGCGGGCAGCGGCGTACCTCCAGGCCGATGCCGCTGGCGCCGTATGTCACCGTGGCCACCGCGCCGTCGGCGATGAGCGCCGCGCCCGCCCGGTGCGCGGCCACCTCCAGGGGCGCGGGCAGGGACCGTGGCTCGCCGACGAACCGCAGCGCCGACCGGCGGCGCGCCGCCAGGTCGGACAGGGCGGCGACGGCGGGCGGCGGGTCGGGCCGGTCCTGGGGCAGCCCGTGCAGCAGC
>NZ_JACGMO010000252.1:0-2850 GCF_015354745.1 Micromonospora sp. S-DT3-3-22 | reverse complement strand
GTCCAGGTGTCGCCGGTGTGGAGGAGGGTGGTGAGTTGTTGTTCGGGGGTGTCGGTGGTGGTGTTTTTGGCGGTGGTGATTTGGTGTTGGACGAGGGTGTCGTAGGTGGGGCGTTGGGTTTGGCGGAGGATGCCGATGGGGGTGTTGCGGAGGTCGGGTTGGGTGAGGCGGGTGAGGGCGAAGGCGTAGGCGGGGTCGGTGATGGTGGTGTCGTGGGTGATGATGTTTTCGGGTGGGGTGGTGGCGGTGTCGCGGATTTCGAGGCCGTATCCGTGGGGTGGGTGGACGACGCAGTGTTGTCCGTCGCGGCCGAAGGTGATGGGTTGGCCGTGTTCGAGGCGGATGAGGTGGTCGTCGCGGGTGTCGGGTTGTTTGAGTGGGTCGAAGGCGCCGTCGTTGAAGATGTTGCAGTTTTGGTAGATCTCGACGAAGGCGGCGCCGTGGTGTTCGGCGGCGGCGCGGAGGACGGTTTGGAGGTGTTTGCGGTCGGAGTCGATGGTGCGGGCGACGAAGGTGGCTTCGGCTCCGAGGGCGAGGGAGAGGGGGTTGAAGGGGGCGTCGGCGGAGCCGGCGGGGGTGGATTTGGTGATTTTGCCGGTTTCGCTGGTGGGGGAGTACTGGCCTTTGGTGAGGCCGTAGATGCGGTTGTTGAACAGCAGGATGGTGATGTTGACGTTGCGGCGTAGGGCGTGGATGAGGTGGTTGCCGCCGATGGACAGGGCGTCGCCGTCGCCGGTGACGACCCAGACGGACAGGTCGGGGCGGGTGACGGACAGTCCGGTGGCGATGGCGGGGGCGCGGCCGTGGATGGAGTGCATCCCGTAGGTGTTCATGTAGTAGGGGAAGCGGGATGAGCAGCCGATGCCGGAGATGAAGACGGTGTTGGCGCGGGGGATGTTCAGTTCGGGCATGAATTGTTGGACGGCGGCGAGGATGGCGTAGTCGCCGCAGCCGGGGCACCAGCGGACTTCCTGGTCGGATTTGAAGTCTTTGGTGGTGAGTTTCACGGCGACGGGTTCAGGCATTTTTGCAGACCTCTTCCAGCATCGTCTCCAGTTCGGCGGCGGTGAAGGGTAGGCCGCGGACCTGGTTGTAGGTGATCGCGTCGATCAGGTAGCGGGCGCGGATGATCTGGGCGAGTTGGCCGAGGTTCATCTCGGGGATGACGACGCGGTCGTAGGTGGCCAGGACGTCGCCGAGGTTGGCGGGGAGGGGGTTGAGGTGACGCAGGTGGGCCTGGGCGATGGGTTGGCCGCGGTGGCGCAGGGTGCGGCAGGCGGCGCCGATCGGGCCGTAGGTGGAGCCCCAGCCGAGGACGAGGGTCCGGGCGGTGCCGTCGGGGTCGTCGACGTCGAGGTCGGGCACGTCGATGGCGTCGATGCGGGCGGCGCGGGTGCGGACCATGTAGTCGTGGTTGGTGGGGTCGTAGGAGATGTCGCCGGTCTTGTCGGCTTTCTCCAGGCCGCCGATGCGGTGTTCCAGGCCGGGGGTGCCCGGGACGGCCCAGGGGCGGGCCAGGGTGTCCGGGTCGCGTAGGTAGGGCAGGAACGTGACGCCGTCGTCGTGGTTGGGGGCGGTGGCGAAGGCCACCCGCAGGTCGGGCAGGTCGTGCACGTCGGGTAGGAGCCAGGGTTCGGAGCCGTTGGCGACGTAGTTGTCCGACAGCAGGATCACCGGGGTGCGGTAGGTGACCGCGATCCGGGCGGCTTCCAGCGCGGCGTGGAAACAGTCCGACGGTGACTTCGCGGCGATCACCGCGACGGGGGCTTCGCCGTGCCGGCCGTTCAGGGCCATGTTCAGGTCCGCCTGCTCGGTTTTCGTGGGCAGGCCCGTGGACGGGCCGGCGCGTTGCACGTCCACGATCACCAGCGGCAACTCCAGGGCGACGGCCAGGGAGATCGTCTCGGACTTCAACGCGACCCCGGGGCCGCTGGTCGTGGTCACGCCGAGAGCGCCGCCGTAGGAGGCGCCCAGAGCGGCGCCGACCGCCGCGATCTCGTCCTCGGCCTGCATCGTGACCACACCGAGTTTCTTGTGTTTCGACAACTCGTGCAGGATGTCCGACGCCGGGGTGATCGGATACGCGCCGAGGAACACCGGCAGACCCGACCGCACCCCCGCCGCGACCAGACCCAACGACAGAGCGGCGTTACCGGTGATGTTGCGGTAGGTGCCCGGCACCATCTTCGCGGGTTTCACCTCATACCGCACCGAGAACGAGTCGGTGGTCTCGCCGTAGTTCCAGCCCGCCTTGAACGCCGCGACGTTCGCCGCGACCAGATCCGGCCGCTTGGCGAACTTCCGCTCCAGAAACCGCAACGTCGAGGTGTACGGGCGGGAGTACATCCACGACAACAACCCCAACGCGAACATGTTCTTCGCCCGCTCGGCGTCCTTCTTCGACACCGACAACTCCGCCAACGCCCCCACCGTCATCGACGTCAACGCCACCGGATGCACCACGAACCCATCCAGAGTGTCGTCCTCCAACGGACTCACCGCGTACCCGACCTTCACCAGATTCCGCTTCGTGAACTCATCGGTGTTCACGATGATGTCCGCACCCCGACGCAGATCAGCCAGATTCGCCTTCAACGCCGCCGGATTCATCGCCACCAACACATTCGGCGCGTCACCCGGCGTCAGAATGTCGTAATCCGCGAAATGCACCTGGAAACTCGACACCCCCGGCAACGTCCCCGCAGGCGCCCGAATCTCCGCCGGGAAATTCGGCAACGTCGAAATATCATTACCCAACTGCGCCGTCTCCGAGGTGAACCTGTCCCCCGTCAACTGCATCCCATCACCCGAGTCACCCGCAAACCGGATCACCACCCGGTCCAACTGACG
>NZ_JACGMO010000251.1:0-2974 GCF_015354745.1 Micromonospora sp. S-DT3-3-22 | reverse complement strand
CCAGCAGCCCGAAGCGGCGGGGGGTGCTGTGGCCCTGGGACGGCGAGGAACTGGCCACGACGGTGACCACGCTCATCCGGCAGGTCGACGCGGTGGACCCGCCGGGCCTACCTGGCCGAGGTCGACGGGCGGATCGTGCACGTGTCGGTGGCCGCCCGGGACGTCCGCACCTGGGTCGACCGGCTCGGCGAACCCGCCGACTGGGCGTTCGGGCTGCCGGTGACCACCCCCACCCGGCTGCTCTGGGCCGACCCGACCTGGCGTCGCCGGATCGACCTGCCGGTGCTCTGCCAGCCCGCCGACCAGCCCCGCCTGGAGGAACTGGTGGCCACCCTCGGCAAGGTGGCCGGGGCGCTGGCCGCCGACGACCCGCTCGGCGTCCGGCTGGCCGCCGCCGACCTGGCCCGGCTCTGCCCGTCCGTGCTGCGCCCGGCCAACCCGGGGGTGCGGGTGGCGTCCCGCCGGGCCGCCTTCGCCGCCGCCCTGGACCTGCCGGTCGCGCCCCCGGGCTACCGCGACGACATGCTGCTCTGCCTGGGGGTACGCCCCGGCGGCACCGGCGAGGTCGGGGTGGCCGCCGCCCGCCTGGTCAGCGGGGTGCTCCCGCTGGTGCGCCCGTACGCCGACCGGGTCGCCGAGACCGCCGGCCCGGACCTCGCCCGCGCCCTGTGCGACGGCCGGCTGGAGCGGTACGTCGCCCAGCTGTCCCGGGCGGTCGGGGACGGCTCGCAGGTGCCCGCGCCGCGTGCGGGACAATCGGTAACTGTGCCCGTACCTGACTCTTCCCCCCGCGACGGCGGACCCGGCGGCGCGGTCCGCCCCTCCCGTCTCGACCCGGCCGTCGCCGCCCGGCTGCGCCGCACCCCGGACGGCCTGGTCGCCGCGGTCGTGCGCCAGCACGACACCGGTGAGGTGCTGATGGTCGCCTGGATGGACGACGAGGCGCTGCACCGCACCCTCACCACCGGCCGGGCCACCTACTGGTCGCGTAGCCGGCAGGAGTACTGGGTCAAGGGCGCCACCTCCGGCCACCACCAGTACGTCCGCTCGGTGGCCCTGGACTGCGACGGCGACGCGCTGCTGGTCGGCGTGGACCAGGTCGGCGCGGCCTGCCACACCGGCGAGCGCACCTGCTTCTTCACCGAACTCCCGGTCACCCGTCAGGAGGTCCAGCGGTGACCGACGGTGCGCTCAGCCCCGACCTGGCGGGCTTCGTCGAGGCGGCGGCCCGGTGGCGGGTGGTGCCGGTGACCCGTCGGCTGCTGGCCGACGCGGAGACCCCGGTGGGGGTCTACCGCAAGCTGGCCGGCGGGCCGGGCACCTTCCTGCTGGAGTCCGCCGAGCAGGGTGTCGGCTCGGCCGGCATGGCCTGGTCGCGCTACTCGTTCATCGGGGTGCGCAGCAGCGCCACCCTGGTCGAACGGGACGGCGTCGCGCAGTGGACCGGCACCCCGCCGGCCGGCGTGCCGGTCTCCGGCGACCCGGTGCACGTGCTGCGGGAGACCGTCGCGGCGCTCGCCGGTGGGACGCCGGACCCGGCCGCCGGCCTGCCGCCGCTGACCGGCGGCATGGTGGGCTACCTGGGGTACGACCTGATCCGCCGGTTCGAGCGGCTGCCCGAGCTGACCGAGGACGACCTGGGGCTGCCGGAGCTGGGCATGATGCTCGCCACCGACCTGGTGGTGCTGGACCACTACGACGGGTCGGCGATCCTGGTCGCCAACGCGGTGCTGCCGCCGCTGGATGACCCGGACCGGGCCGAGCGGGTCACCGCCGCCTACCACCACGCGGTGGGACGGCTCGACGCGATGACCACCGCGCTGTCCCGACCGATTCCGCCCATGATCTCGACGGTGGGCCGGCCACCGGCCGGTGACGTGGTCAGCCGGACCCCGGACGGCGGCTACCCGAAGGCGGTCGAGGCGGCCAAGGAGGCGATCCGGGCCGGCGAGTGCTTCCAGATCGTGCTGGCCCAGCGGTTCGAGCGGGCCACCGACGCCGATCCGCTGGACGTCTACCGGGTGCTGCGGACGACCAACCCGAGCCCGTACATGTACCTGCTCCGCTTCGACGGGTTCGACATCGTCGGCTCGTCCCCGGAGGCGCACCTCAAGGTCAACGCCGACACCGACGGTCGGCGTCGGGCGATGCTGCACCCGATCGCCGGCACCCGGCCGCGCGGGGCCACCCCGGTGGCCGACGCCCGGCTCGCCACCGAACTGCTGGCCGACCCGAAGGAACGGGCCGAGCACGTGATGCTGGTCGACCTGGGCCGCAACGACCTGGGCCGGGTCTGCCGGCCGGGCACCGTGCAGGTGCCGGAGTTCGCCACCATCGAGCGGTACAGCCACGTGATGCACATCGTCTCCACGGTGGTGGGCACCCTGCGCGACGACCGGACGGCCTTCGACGCGCTGGCCGCGACGTTCCCCGCCGGCACCCTGTCCGGTGCGCCGAAGGTCCGGGCCATGGAGATCATCGAGGGGTTGGAGCCGGTCCGCCGGGGTCTCTACGGCGGCACCGTGGGCTACTTCGGGTTCGGCGGCGACCTCGACATGGCGATCGCGATCCGGACCGCGCTGATCCGCGACGGCCGGGCGTACGTGCAGGCCGGGGCGGGGGTGGTGGCCGATTCCGATCCGGCCGCCGAGGACCAGGAGACCCGGAACAAGGCCGCCGCCGTGCTGGCCGCCATCGCCGCCGCCGAGACCCTGCGACCGGCCCGGTGAGCGGCACCGGTGCCACCGCGACGACGGCGACCGACGGCCCGTCGACCGGCCGGCGCGAGCTGACGTACGCCGTGCTGCTCTGCCTGGCCGGCGCGGGCCTGGCCGCGTGGGCGGCGACCCGGACCTGGTCGGTGGAGGTGCTCGCCCGGGGTGCCCTGCCGCCGAGCCGGCAGGAGCGTTCCGGGGCGGACCTGCTGCCGTGGCTGTCGGCGTTGGCGCTCGTCGCGTTGGCCGGCGGCGGCGCG
>NZ_JACGMO010000250.1:0-2880 GCF_015354745.1 Micromonospora sp. S-DT3-3-22 | reverse complement strand
CCGTCGGGTACGCCACGACCGGGGTGCACCCCGCCCTGGCCGAGGCCGCCCGCTCCCGGTTGGCCGCCGACGGGGTGCCCGCCGACGAGTTGACCGTGACCGGGGGCGCGCTCGACGGCATCGAACGGCTGCTCGCCACCCACCTGCGCCCCGGTGACGCGGTGGGCCTGGAGGACCCGGGCTGGGCCAACCTGCTCGACCTGGTCGCCGCGCTCGGGCTGCGGCCGGTCGGCTTCCCGGTCGACGACGAGGGGCCCGTCGTGTCCGGGGTGCACGACGCCGTCGCCCTCGGGGTGCGGGCGCTGGTGGTGACCAGTCGGGCGCAGAATCCGACAGGCGCCGCCGTCTCCGCCGGCCGGGCCGGGGAACTGCGTGCCCTGCTCGCCGGCCGCCCCGACCTGCTGCTGATCGAGGACGACCACGCCGCCGAGCTGTCCCGGCTGCCGGTGCACCCGCTGGCCGGGGCAACCCCGACCTGGGCGTTCGTCCGCTCGGTGAGCAAGCCCTACGGGCCCGACCTGCGGCTGGCGGTGCTGGCCGGTGACGAGGTGACGGTGTCCCGGGTGGCCGGCCGGGCCCGGGTGGGGGCCGGCTGGGTCTCCACCGTCCTGCAACGACTCGTCCTGTCGCTCTGGCGTGATCCGGCCACCACCGCCCTGGTCGACCGGGCCGCCGACGCCTACGAACGTCGCCGTCGCGGGCTGCTCGCCGCGCTCGCCGACCGGGGCGTGGCGGGGCACGGCCGCAGCGGCATCAACGTCTGGCTGCCGGTGCCCGACGAGACCGCCACGGTCACCGCGCTGCGCGACGCCGGTTGGTCGGTCGCGCCCGGCGGCCTCTCCCGGCTCGGCAGTCCGCCCGCCGTCCGGATCACGGTCAGCGCGCTCGACGACGCCGACCTCGTACCGCTGGCCGACGCGGTGGCGGCGGCGGTCCGTCCCGCCGGCCCGGTCGGTTTCACCGCCTGACCCGCGCCGTCGTCCTGCCCCCGCCCGGCTACCCGGGGGCGGGGGCCGGCGGCGTGGTCAATCCCGCCGGGCGTACGAAGATCTTCCGGCGGTAGACCGCACCGCCGGCCGCGTCCAGTTGGTAGCCCTCCATCTCACGGCAGCGCACGTACATCCTGATCAGCCGCCGGGTTTTCCCGCCTCCGGCCGCTGTCCTCAAGATGGGCCGGAGCTGGCTCACGTCCGATGTGGAGGCGCGGATCGCCGAGAAGCGTCCGCACCTGCTCGAAAGCGACGAGGAAGCGTAGGGACCCGCCGGGCGGACGGGACGCCCGGCGGGTCCCTCGTGGACTCCCGACGCGACCGGGTAGAACAGTCGCCATGGCCGAGCAGACCGACGCACCCGGTGCCCAGCAGTTCATCCCGCCGCAGGCCGGCACACTGGCCGAGCTGCGGGCCGCAGCCGCCGGTTGCCGGGGCTGCGGGCTGTACCGGGACGCCACCCAGACCGTCTTCGGCCGGGGCGACGAGAGCGCCCGGGTGGTGTTCGTCGGCGAGCAGCCCGGCGACCTGGAGGACCAGCACGGGCTGCCCTTCGTCGGTCCGGCCGGCCGGCTGCTGCGCCGGGCGGTCGACGACGCCGGCCTCGACCCGGCCCACCTCTACATCACCAACGCGGTGAAGCACTTCCGGCACGAGCTGCGCGGCCGGCGTCGTATCCACCAGACCCCGGACCGGGTGCACATCGTCGCCTGCCGGCCGTGGCTGGTCGCCGAGTTCGCCCGGCTCCGCCCCGACCTGGTGGTGGTGCTCGGCGCGACGGCGGCGAAGGCCCTGCTCGGCCCGACGTTCCGGGTCACCCGGCAGCGCGGCGAACTGCTGCCCTGGCCCGCCGCCGCCGAGCGTCCGGACGACTTCACCCGGGTCCCGGTGGACCGCGCCGGCACGGTCGCCGACGCACCCGCCGCCCGGGTGCTGGCCACCATCCACCCGTCGGCGGTGCTGCGCGCCGACAACCAGGACGTCGCCTACCGGGGGCTGGTGGACGACCTCACGGTGGCCGCCCGCGCCCTGACCGGCTGACCGCCGGGCCGCGCGCCCGGGAACTCCGGTCGTGCCCCGGAACTCCCGGCCGTGCCCGGATTCGGCAACCCCGGCCGTGCCCGGCTCCGGCGTACCCGGAACCCCGGCTCCACCGGGAACCCCGGTGCGGGCGGGCGGACGGCTGCGCGAGGATGGCCTCCCCGGACGAGGAGCTGCGATGACCGTCGACCTGCGCGTGCCCGCCCGGCCCGACGTCGCCCCGATCCAGCGAGGCACGTTGCGGCTGCTCTTCGCCACCCAGATCGTCGGTGGGGTCGGGGTGGCGATCGGGATCTCCGTCGGGGCGCTGCTGGCGGCCCGGGTCGCCGGCACCGCCGTGGCCGGGCTGGCGCAGAGCTGCGGGGTGGTCGGCGCGGCGCTGCTCGCCGTACCGGTCACCCGGATCATGAACGGGCACGGGCGGCGGCCGGGGCTGGTGGTGGCCTACCTGACCGGGGCGGTCGGGGCGCTGCTGGTGGTGCTCGCCACGGTCACCGGCGGGGTGCCGCTGCTCTTCCTCGGGATGCTGCTGTTCGGCGGCGGCACGGCGGCCAACCTCCAGGCCCGCTACACGGCGGTGGACCTGGCCGAGCCGGCCCGTCGGGGCCGGCAGCTCTCCCTGGTCGTCTGGGCCACCACCATCGGCTCGGTGGCGGCGCCCAACTTCGCCGCGCTCGCCGACCGGGTCACCCGGTCCTGGGGGCTGCCGTCGCTGGCCGGCCCGTTCGCGTTCAGCGCCGTCGCGTTCGGCCTGGCTGCGGTCGTACTGCTGCTGTTGCTGCGGCCAGACCCGCTGCTCACCGCGCGGCGGCTCGCGGCGGCCGACGCCGGGACGCCGCCGCCGGCCGGG
>NZ_JACGMO010000249.1:0-3147 GCF_015354745.1 Micromonospora sp. S-DT3-3-22 | reverse complement strand
CGGTCGCCGGCTGGCTGGGCGGGGCGGACAGCACCCCGTCGGCCGCCGCGCGGCCCCCCGAGCCCGACCCGCCCCCCGTGCTCGCCGGCCCCGACACCACCGCACCGGAACCGACCGCCGCCGGGGTACGCGCCGCGGTCGAGCCGCTGACCACTGCCGCCGCCCTGGGCAGCCGGGTCAACCTGTCGGTGGCCGACGTGGTCACCGGCGAATCGCTGTACGCCAAGGGCGGCGACGACGCCACCGTGCCCGCCTCGGTCACCAAGCTCGCCACCGGGGTGACCGTCCTGAAGGCGCGGGGGCCCGGCCACCGGATCGCTACCCGGGCGGTGGCCGGGGCGAACCCGGGCGAGGTGGTGCTGGTCGGCGGTGGCGACCCGACGCTGGCGGTGGACAGATCCGGCTTCTACCCCGGCGCGGCCCGCCTCGACGCGCTCGCCACGCAGGTCAAGCAGGCCCTCGGTGGCACCGCGCCGACCCGGGTGGTGGTCGACTCCACGCTCTTCCCCGGCCCGGTGCACGGTCCCGGCTGGGACGCGGACATCCCGACCGGCGGGTTCGGCGCGTCGATCACCGCGCTGATGACCGACGGGGCACGCCGGGACCCGGTAGGGGCGAAGAAGGCCTTCGTCGACAGCCACGGCGCAGCCGAGCGGTACGCCGAGCCCGACCTGGCCGCCGGCCGCTCGTTCGCCCGGCTGCTCGGCCTGCCCGAGGGCGGGGTGGTCCGGGGCACCGCCCCGGCGGACGGCGGCGCGACGGCGACCGGCGCCCCCGCCCCCGGCACCGAGCTGGGCAAGGTCGAGTCGCTGCCGATGGTCCGGCTGGTCGACATCATGATCACCGACAGCGACAACGTGATCGCCGAGGCCCTGGCCCGCCAGGTGGCCCTGGCCCGCAACCAGCAGGCGTCCTTCGCCGGTGGCGCGGCGGCGATGGACGAGGTGATCGGCGAACTGGGACTGCCGGCCGACGAGATCAGCCTCGCCGACGGCAGCGGACTGTCCCGGAGCAACCGGATCAGCCCCTCGCTGCTCACCGACCTGATCGCGGTGGCCGGTAACGGCACCCACCCGGAGCTGACCGCGATCTTCGGCGGCCTCCCGGTGGCCGCCTGGTCGGGCACCCTCGGCGGCCGCTACGAGTCGACGGAGACCGCCGCCGGGGCCGGCGTGGTCCGGGCCAAGACCGGCACCCTGACCGGGGTGCACGCCATCGCCGGCCTGGTCACCACCCGCGACGGCCGGCTGCTCACCTTCGCCGTGCTCACCGACCGGGCCCCGGCGGGCGACCCGGAGGTGACCCGGGCGGCGCTGGACCGGATCGCCGGCGCGCTGGCCGGCTGCGGCTGCCGCTGACCCCGGCTGCCCGGTCGACCCGCCGGCCGTGGGCAGGCCGTCCGGGTCGGCTGCCGGGCGGCCCGTCGCGCGCACTCCGGCCGGGGTGTCGCGGCGCGGGTACGGTGGGTGGCATGGCGCAGTTCGTGGACTGGGATCTGGCCGCCGCCACCGCTGGGGCGCTGAGCAAGTCGGGCCCCCGCGTGTCGTACGCGGAGGCGACCGGGGTGGTCGGCGATCTGCGCCGGCTCACCGACGAGGCGGCCGGGCACGTCGCCGACTACACGGGGCTGCGCCCGCAGGTCAGCCATCCGCCGGTGCGGGTGGTGGACCGGCGGGACTGGGCGGCCACCAACATCGCCGGCCTGCGTGAGGTGATCACGCCACTGGTCAGCCGGCTCTCCGGCGACAAGCCGCCCGGCGCGCTCACCGAGGCGGTCGGCTCCCGGCTCACCGGGGTGCAGGCCGGCACCGTGCTGGCGTACCTCTCCGGCCGGGTGCTCGGCCAGTACGAGGTCTTCTCGGCCGATCCGGGGCAGCTGCTGCTGGTCGCGCCGAACATCGTCGAGGTGGAACGCAAGCTCGGCGCCGACCCGCGTGACTTCCGGCTCTGGGTCTGCCTGCACGAGGTCACCCACCGCACCCAGTTCACCGCCGTGCCGTGGATGCGGGCCTACTTCCTCGGTGAGGTGCAGGCGTTCGTGGACGCCTCGCAGGGCACCGAGCACCTGGTCGAGCGGCTGCGCCGGGGGGTGTCCACCCTGTCGGACGCGGTCCGCGACCCGGACAGCCGCACCAGCGTGCTGGACATCGTGCAGACCCCGGCGCAGCGGGCCGTGCTGGACCGGCTCACCGCGCTGATGACCCTGCTGGAGGGGCACGCCGAGTTCGTGATGGACGGCGTCGGCCCGCAGGTCATCCCCAGCGTGGAGCGGATCAGGGCGGGGTTCAACCGCCGCCGCGAGGCGGGCAACCCGCTGGAGAAGGCGATCCGCCGGCTGCTCGGCGTGGACGTCAAGATGCGCCAGTACGCCGAGGGCCGCAAGTTCGTGCACGGCGTGGTCGAGCAGGTCGGCATGCCCGGCTTCAACAAGATCTTCGGTTCGCCGCTGACCCTGCCCCGGCTCGACGAGCTGGGGGACCCGGCCGCCTGGGTGGCCCGGGTGCACGGGCCGGCCGGCGCCACCCCGACCGCCGGCTGACCCGGTGGCCGGCCGGCCCACCCCCGCCGAACCGGTGACCGGGCGGCCCCCTGCCGCCCCGCCGACCGGGCCCGTCATGAAGGACCCGACCGGGCCCCGTGTCGCCGACCTGCCGACCGGGCTGCGCACCGAGGAGTCGGCCGTCGTCGGGCGGCACGGTGCCGGTGCCGCTCGCGGGCCGTCCCCCGATCCGGCGGTGGCCGCCGTCCGGGTCGCGGTACGTCGGGCGTTGGCCGGGCTGCCCCCGGCCGGGCCGGTGCTGGTGGCCTGCTCGGGTGGGGCGGACTCGCTGGCCCTCGCCGCCGCCACCGCCTTCGTGGCGTCCCGGCTCGGCCGACCGGCCGGACTGGTGACCGTCGACCACGGGTTGCAGGCCGGGTCGGACGGGCGGGCCGCCGCCGTCGCCGAGTGGGCCGGGCGGGTCGGATTCGATCCGGTCGAGGCGGTGCCGGTGACGGTGGCCGGCCGTCCCGGTGGCCCCGAGGCGGCCGCCCGGCAGGCCCGCTACCAGGCGTTGACGGCGGCTGCCCGGCGGCACGGTGCGGTCGCCGTCCTGCTCGGGCACACCCGCGACGACCAGGCCGAGACGGTGCTGCTGGCGCTGGCCC